>NZ_JAMQIF010000005.1:0-37422 GCF_023845855.1 Clostridium sp. ZBS2 | reverse complement strand
AAATTTAAGATTTTTATAATTGGTCTAAAGAATAAAAATCATTGCAATTATATAATAACATAAGATATAGAATTAGCTTTTATCTTTTTGCTTTTAATCATTCATAAGCACACCTCTCTTTCAACTTATAACTAAATTATATATTTAATAAATAAAGAGAAGATTCTGTAAAAACTAAAGATTTTCTAAAGAAAGATAAAAAAATGCTTTAAGACTATGTTGATATTGTAGTATAAATCTCGTGGACTGATATTAAAATATCAACACATATTTAGAACATAGCATAAAAATAAAATGCATAGTATGTAAAAAATAACACACTATGCATTTACACTATATTAAAAAGTAATATTAAAAATCACTTTAAAACTTTATCTATTAAATTATTGAACTTTAAAAGTTCCCCTTTGTCATATTCCTTTATTATTTCATCAATACAATACTTTATATAATATTGTACTATTATTTTGCTAGCATTATTTAAAGCTATTTTAAAAACCGTTATTTTTTTAGATAACTCATCATTTGAATTAGTCTGAACACTTATATTCTCTAAAATTCTAGCATGTCCTAAGATTTTATATAGTTTCTTTATTACTAGGTCTTTTTTATTAAAATTATCTTCGTTCAAATTACCTCCTATTAATTGCTCACAAATTATAATAAAATATTTTTTATTATATTATATTTTGTACATTATATCTAGTGAATACTTTCTTATATATTAGTCTTTGATTTCACTAGATATATTTTTATTTATCAAATATTTTCTTACCATAAATAATCCTGCAATTGTAATAATTCCTAAATTCAGTCATTACTTCATCTTTAACGATTAAAATTACTTTTTAATTAAGTTGTTCATATAATTACCACTTTAATTTTATATAATTTTGTTAATACTATAACTGTAATAACATAGTAAGGAGATGATTGCATTGAAAAATGATAATAAGAAAACTTTTAATAAAGATAACTTTTTAAGAAATGGGACTAAATCTCAAAATCAATATGCTAAAAGTAGTTTTAACACCACTATAGAAGAACCAGCTTTAAATGAAAGTGGTATTGAAGCTAAAAAAAGAGGATTTTAATAATTTTCTTCTAATAGAATTTTAATACACATATAACTTATAGGAATTTACATTAATATTTTTAAAGCTCTTGGTTTTTATGTAAGTATATTTTAATATTTATATACTTTCATACTTTATCTTTCAAATTACAAAAAGAATTAAGCGTAAATTCCTATATATATCTCTCATCATCTTACACTTCTCTATAAAACTATATTAAAATTTATATTTTACTCATATGATTTATTTTTAATAAGTTATGTACTGTTATATAAAAATCTACTAGTAAATAAATAAATAAAAATATAGTTAACTTTACAAACATTACTTCACTTCTTATAAAGATATTAAGAAAATTTGGCTCTATATATTTTAATCCTAAAAGTGTCATTAAAGTCCAAGTTATAGAGAATTTTAAGCTAACTAATCCCTTAAAATTATACTTTAAATTAGAGTAGCTCCATTAAATGGACCTATTAGAAAACCATCCTCTTTAAATTTTCCAGTTATGCAAAAACAATATACTTCTTCAATAATCCATCCTATAAAAGAATAAACAATAAAATTAAATAATGTATAATTAATTAAATTCATTGAGTTTATCACCTTCCTTAAGGTTAATATTTACATAACTCAATATATTTATTTATTAATTAAATGATTTTTTGCAATTACTTGTTATAATGTTCTTATAGTTATATAAAATATAAGTTAATACAAGGAGAATATCTTATGCAAAAACTTTACTACGAAGATCAATATTTAAAGAAATTCACTGCTGAAATAGACGAGGTCAAAGAAGTAGGTAATGAGTTTCATATAGTTTTAAATAAAACTGCATTTTTCCCAGGGGGAGGAGGACAAAAACATGATTTAGGCAAAATCGATGAAATTGAAGTGTTAAATATCTATGAAAAAGATAATTTAATTTATCATGTACTAGATAGAAAACCTTCGAGAATACATAATGTTAAATGTTCAATAGATTGGTTAAGACGATTAGATGGAATGAATCATCATTTAGCTCAACATGTACTATCTGCATGCTTCTTTAAGCTTTTTAATATAAATACAATTGCAGTTCATCATGGAAATGAATTTAGTACCATTGACTTTAATTCTATACTTACAGAAGAACAGGTACGTTCCTGTGAAAAATATGCTAATGATATTATTGAAAAATCCTTAGATGTAGAATTTCTAACTCCAACTAAAAGAGAGCTTAAAAATATGAAACTTAGAAGAGATCTTCCAGATACTAATGAACAAATACGTATTGTTAAAATTGATGATTTAGACCTTAATGCTTGTTGTGGTGTTCACCCTAAATCAACATTAGATTTAAGACTTATAAAAATAAAAAAATATGAAAAACATAAAAAAGGATCAAGAATTGAATTTATAACCGGATCAAAGGCTGTAAGTGATTCTTTAGAAAAAGATTCATTTGCAAATTCTATGTGTAAATACTTAAATTGCAATGAAAAAGAAGCTTTAAATGGAATAGAAAATTTAAACTTAGAATTAAAAAATGTACTGAATGAAAATAAAAATATGAGTATTGAACTTTCAAATTATGAAATTAAAGAAATTATAGAAAACTCAGCTCAAATTAATGATATAAACATTATTAAATATGTATATAATAATAAAACCTTAAAATTTGTTAATACAATTGTTTCACAAATAACAGAAAAAGATAATAAAATTGCTCTAATTGCACTAGTAAATGATGATAAAATAAACCTTATATTTTCATGTTCTAAAAATATAAAAAATGTTAATATGGGTGAATTATTAAAAGATGCAATAGTTCTTATAGATGGACGTGGCGGTGGAAATCAAACCCTTGCACAAGGTGCTGGTAAGAATTTATTAAACTTAGAAAATACCTTAGACTATGCTTTTAATAAGCTTAATTTAATAATATAAATTCCTAAATAATAAAAAATCAACCGAAATCTCTAGTACTCTAAAGGTTGATTTTTTATTCTAATATATTAAACATTTTAAATATATTACTATAATAATGTTTGAACTAATTCTTTGCTTGGTGAAGGTAATACTACAGTTCCTATAATATCTCCTCCCTCTTCAAGCTTAGCTTCTGCTGCTTCTATTGCTGCTTTAACAGCCGATACTTCTCCTGTAAGGATAACGTATCCTTTTCCGCCAAGACCTCTTGCTATTCTTATCTCTAATAGTTCTACATTAGCTGCCTTTAGTGCTGTATCACCTGCAATTACGGAAGCAACAGCTGACATTGTTTCAATAACACCAATAGATGAAATGTTATCAAAATCACAAGTTGCTGTTATTGCTGGAAATACTTTTTCATGTACACTAGCTATTGTATATTCGCTTATAAGATAGCTAAGTCCTACTTCCTTACCAACACCTACAGCATTTGTGACATCTCCTACATCTCCTGCTAATATTACTATATATTTACCTGGACACATTGGAGTTGCTAAGATAATTTCTACATTAGCGGATTTAACCATTTCATCGGCTGCTTGAATTCCTTTTGCGATACTTTTAAATTCTAGTAATCCAATAGATCTTCTCATTTCACTCTCTCCTTTCTAGTTATCCTATCTACTTATAACAATGCTATCATCATTTATTTCTTTTATAACTCCATCTATACTTGCATGAATCTTTGCACCTAATTTATCATTAGGTATATCTCCTATAAGATCACCCTTTTTAACTACATCCCCAATATTAACTATTGGTTCTGCTTTAGCTCCTATATGTTGAGATCTTAAGATTACAACTTCTGAAAAATCATATTCCTCATTTTGAAGTGGTGCTTCAGCATCGTATTTTTCTATATTTAATCTTTGCTTAAGCTTATGAACTGGGAATTTTCTATATTCTCTAAAATCATCTGCTTTTTCTGGAGCATTATGATTAGGATTTTTAATGCCATTTTTAGCTAATTCACCTTTAAAGAAACTATTTAACTTCCAAGGTTGAAGTCCCATTACACAAACTTGTTCGCAAAGTCCACATTCACTGCATAAAAATGAAGCTGTTGGTAAAATTTCTTTACTGCAAGTTCCACCATAACTTGCAATTCTCATCATCTTATCTGGTTCTAACTTATGTCCTAATAAATGTCTTGGACATACCTCAGTACACATTGAACAATGGCAACATGCTGCTCTTGCTTGTTTTAACATAGATTGTATGTTTCTTTTCTTTGAAACAACTATATTGTGACTCTTAGGTATAACTATTAATCCTTTAGTATTTTTCTTTATAGGTCTATTAATATCTTCTATTAATTTACCCATCATAGGACCACCATCAATGATTTCAAACTCATCAATCAATGTTCCACCTGCTAATTCAAGAGCTTGTCTTACTGATATTCCAATGGGAACTTTAACAGTAATAGGATTTTTAACTTCACCTGTAATAGTTAAAAATTTTTCAGTAACTGGTTTTCCTTCTAAAGCATTATATACATTTAATAATGTTTCAACGTTAATAACTATAACCCCAACATTTAAAGGAATCCCACCTTCTGGAACAACTCTTTTAGTTACTTCATAAACAGTAATTTGTTCATCTCCTGCTGGATAAAAATTTCCAAGTTCGAATAATTCTAGTTTCGGATATTCTCCTAATTTTTCATTTAAATTTTTCATTGCTGACTTATATTTACCCTTTAAAGCAATAACCCCTTTAGTTGCTTCTGTTTGCTCTACTATTTTGTTTAATGCATATAAAAGTTCAGAAGATTTTTCTGCCATCAATTGTTGATCTACTTTCAGAAGTGGTTCACATTCAGCACCATTAACAATAACATATTCAACTTTTGCATTTAATTTTACATGAGTTGGAAATCCAGCGCCACCAGCACCAATTAATCCACCATCTTTTATTAAATCTAAAAAGTTTTTTTCCACTAATCTCATCTCCAATTCTATTTAATAGAGAAATTATCTACCATTACACATCTTCTTTTTCTTGTAAATGTTCTTGCAGATGTTAAACCTTCTCCAGTTGGGCCTGCAATAGTAAATGTTCCATGTCCTTCTGCACCATATCCAATTCCTGCATATGATGGAGCATTTTTAACAAATATAGTTGTTTGTACTGCTTTAGCAAATTTACTTAAATTATCTATGTGTTTTGAGTGCATTATAGCAGTATGTCTATTTCCATGTTCAAGCTCAACACCAAGGTCTATAGCCTCATCTACATTTCTAACCCTTATAACTGGTAAAATTGGCATCATAAGTTCTTCAACTGCAAATGGATGATTTGCTTCAACTTCAGCAAATATAACTCTTATGCTTGGATCTATATTAACTCCTAACTTACTCATTATATAGTCAGCATTTTTTCCAACAAATTTTTTATTTATAGTTCCATTCTCTGTTAAAACAAGTTTTTCTAATTGTGCAAGCATATTTTTATCAGTTATTTCTAACGCACAATATTTTGACATACAAGTCTTTAAGTAATCTGCAACTTTGTCTACTACTATTACTTCTTTTTCACAGATACATGGTAAATTATTATCAAAACTACAGCCATCTATAATATCAACTGCAGCTTTTTCAATATCAGCAGTTTCATCAACAACTACTGGTGGATTTCCAGCTCCAGCTCCTATTGCTTTTTTACCACTTGATAATGCTACTTTAACAATTCCTGGACCACCTGTTGCACAAATCATATTAACTTTTGGATGAGCTAACATTATATTAGTACTTTCAATATTTGGATTTCTAACAGTAACTATAAGATTCTTAGGTCCGTTTACTCTTTCTATTGCTTTATTAATAAGTTGTATTATAAATACTGAAACATCTTTTGCTCCTGGATGAGGTGAAAATACAACTGTATTACCTCCTGCAAGCATTGATATTCCGTTGTTTATTATTGTTTCAGTTGGATTAGTTGATGGTGCAATTGCTCCTATAACTCCAAATGGTGACATTTCATAAAGAGTTAATCCACCATCTCCAGTTTTAACCCCAGCTTCAAGGTCTTCTACCCCTGGAGTTTTATCTAATGCAAGATTATTTTTAAGTATTTTATCTTCATATCTACCCATTCCAGTTTCTTCAAAAGTTCTACGAGATATTTCTTCTACATTTTTTCTCACTTCTGCTTTAAATGCTTCAATTATTTCAGTTCTTTTATCCAATCCAACTTTTCTATATTCTTGTTCTGCTATCCATGCTTGCTCTATAGCATCATTTATATCTTCAAATACACCATATTCACCAATTGGCATTGTAGGAGTATTCACAAATCCCATTATTTTCTTTTCAATATCTGCTAATGGATTTACTTCTTTTGGGACAGCGGCAGTAGTTATAACCCCTTGTTCTTTCTCATTCCCTGTAAGCTCTTTAACGATATTTTTAACTATACTTTCTATATCTATCATATTGAAATCATTCATTCTATTTTCCCCCTAATTTCATTCTTTACTTACTTCAACGCTATCTACTATAGCAACAATAGCTCTATCTATAGGTGCATCCTTAGCATTAAATTGTTGATGTGCTGCATAACCAGTTGCTACTAATACAAGTTCACCATTACCTGCTCCTACAGAATCTATAGCTACTTCAATATTTCCTGCTGGATTATATTCTGGAGTTAATGGTTGTACAATAAGCATTTTCTTTCCTACTAGTCCTTCGCTTTTGGTTGTTGCAACCACTACTCCAACCACTTTTGCTAAATACATATTTTTGCCCTACCTTTTTATAATTTGTATTCCAAGCTCTTCTGCTAAATCTTTAGCAAGAGCTGTAATTATAGAATTACTTGAAATTACAATTTTTTTATTCCCACTATTATTAGAGATATCTTCACTTGAAATTACTTTTTTATTTATTTTGAATTCTAAAGCTTTATGATTTTCATTAAAGTCCTTTTTAAAATTACTTAATACGATTTCATTTATATTACTATCATCTATTTTAGATTTAACTTTGGGTAAACTATCTTTTTTTAAATCGTTTTTTATTATAGAATCAAATATATTATCTGAATCAACTAACTTTATTCCATAAGATTCTAACCTATCTAAATATCCCTTAATCATATTCATATATGGAACAGGAATATTTTTGTACGGATTTCTTCTTGTATTACATTCTCTAAAATCAACACTGTCTTTAGAGATTATTACTTTTGTACCATTTAAAATACACTTTGATATAAGTGCAGTCGGCATGGTATCACTTATTCCATTTGCTACTTTGGATAAGGAATTTATACTTAACGTTGCACCTATTAATAAATCAAATTCTTCATCATATATATGGTTACTATCTTCTAAATAATCATCTATATAAATATCTTCCATATTAAAAATTTCATTTATAATATTTGGATCTATTATCTGTGATGCATATTTTGATAAAACTGCTTTTAATTTTATACCTTGAGTTTTTAATTTTTTCAATTCCGTGATGCTCTCTTTTAATCCCACTGTACTTCCTGTAAAAAAAACCACAGCTTTTTTAGTTCTAAATGATTTATTTTCCAGTTGAGACATCACCTCTTTTAAAACGACTTGGACAATCTCATCAAAGTTCAAATTAATCACCTCACTTAATGCAACTAACAGCAATGCCTAGAGGTGTAACTAGCAATGGATGGTTTGGTTTTATAGTTTCTATACCAATAATCTTTTCAAAAACAGATGTAAATTCACTGAAACTACACGCTCCACCAACAACATAAATTTTATTTACATCATAGCCTTGTAAATGTTTTTTTACAATATAAGCCATCTTTTCTATAACCGGTTTGATAAGGATAAAATTATCTTTTTCTTTTTTAGAATCTTTTTTTAATTTTTCTGCTTCCTCAAAAGATATATTGTAATTCCCCGATAAAACTAAACTCATATGAGTACCACCTGTTGGTTCATCTGCTGTATATAATACTTTACCATCTTTTAAAATACTTACTCCAGTTGTACCACCACCAACATCAACAACTGCTCCATCTTTTATTCCAAGTACTGCTGCTGCTGCAGTTGGTTCATCAATAATACTAACCAATTCTATATCAGCTGCTTCTAGTACATTTCCAATTGCTTTTACATTTCCCTCTAAAGTTCCAGGTGGAATTGCTGTTGATCCATAACTTATAGTTGTACCTAAAACCTTCTCTACTTTAGCTTTTAACTTTTTTACTATTTCTATAGCACCAATAAAATCTACAACTAGTCCATCTTTCACAACAGATGCTGGATATGATGCTCCAGCTACTGGATTATTATTTTTGTCAACTACTGAAAGAACTATATTGGCTGTACCTAGATCTACTCCAACTTTTAAGTTATTACTAACTTCATTGCACTTTTCTTCTTTTATTAAATTATAAAAAATATCTAACCCTTTATTTGCATCATCTAACCCCATAGCTAAACTCCTTCAACTTTAGTAATTCTTATCTTATCACCATTTTTTAGTCCTGAAGCATTAGCTTCATCTGTATCAATATGCATTTCTGGTACAAAATCATCTGAAATCCTAATAATTACATTGTGAAAAGTTACTTTTCTTGGACCATAAGTAGTTACATCTACTAACTCTCCATCTCTATATCCATATTTTTTTGCAAAGTCTGTAGATAAATGAATATGCCTCGCAGCAATTATTACACCCTGATCTATTTTTATTTCCCCTTTAGGTCCCTTCAGCAATATTCCTGGAGTACCGCTAAGTTTTCCTGATTGTCTTATAGGTGCATTTATACCTAATTTCATTTCATCTGATATTGAAACTTCTAATTGAGTAGATTCTCTCAATGGTCCAAGTACTCTTATTTTTTCAAAATATCCTTTCGGACCTCTAGCTTCAACTGTTTCATCATATGCATATTGTCCTGGCTGTCTCAACTCTTTTTTTATATTAGGTTTATAATTTTCTCCAAATAAGCCTTCAAGTTCCCTTAATCCAAGATGAATATGCTTATTAGATATTCCTACGGGTATTAAACTTTCATTATACTTATTCAATTCTTCTATAACTGCTTTTGTAACAGTTAATATTATTTTTTCTATATCTACTTGAACCATATGAAATTTCTACCCCTTTCTTATATTAAAGATTAGACTGTGGTAATATTTTTTCAGTATCTATATGTGGTCTTGGAATTACATGTATTGATACTACTTCTCCTACTTTTTGTGCTGCTGCTGCTCCTGCATCTGTTGCTGCTTTAACAGCTCCCACATCTCCTCTTACCATTACAGTTACTAGCCCTGATCCTATTTTTTCATATCCTACTAATGTTACATTAGCACTTTTAACCATAGCATCTGCTGCTTCTATAGCCCCTATTAAACCCTTTGTTTCTACCATTCCTAATGCATCTTTCATAATATTCTCCTCCTTAAAATCAATCATTAACAATATTCCAAATATTCAGAATATATTTTTTAAAACAAATTCCTTAATAATATTATTTAACTTAATCTTATTTATTAATTTTCAACTTTTGGTATTAATTTTTCAGTATCCATATGTGGTCTTGGAATTACGTGTATTGATACTACTTCTCCTACTTTTTGTGCTGCTGCTGCTCCTGCATCTGTTGCTGCTTTAACAGCTCCCACATCTCCCCTTACCATTACAGTTACTAGTCCTGATCCTATTTTTTCATATCCTACTAATATTACGTTAGCACTTTTAACCATAGCATCTGCTGCCTCTATAGCCCCTATTAATCCCTTTGTTTCTACCATTCCTAATGCATCATGCATAATAATATCCTCCTCTTATTTCTTTATTTCATTAAAATGTATACAAGAAATTCTAGGTTCTCCTTTTTTTCTTGAACACATTGGGTCCATACATAAATTGCATATTATATTTTTTTCTTCAACTGTCTTAATATCTTTTTTATTACTTAATCTTTTTATTTCCTCATTAGATTTATGTTCATTTTCTACTTTATTAACTTTTTTTTTACTTTCTAAGGATGTAGTAGCTTTGTTCTTAGCAAATATAATATTTTTTAATTCAGAGTTAGGTCTAGGTATAATAGATGTAGACACTACTTTATTAACTAAAGCCGCTGAAGCAGATGCAGATTGAATTGCAGCTTTTACAGCACCAACATCACCCTTTATTTTAACTACAACTGTTCCACCTTTTGAATTTTCATATCCTATGACCTCTACATTAGATGATTTCACAGCAGTATCAGCTGCTTCTATTCCAGCTACAAGACCAATTGTTTCAATAAGTCCTAAAGCAAAGCTCTCCAGTTTAACCACCCCCCTTAAATAATTTTTATTTAAAAATAAACTATATACAAATTTAAAATAATAAATTCTAAAATTAAATGTAAGGAGTACTTTGTGAAATAGGTGTACTTCCTATTTTAGATAAAATATTTGTACCTAATTCTCTTGCTGTAATTAAAGCTTGTTTAACAGCTTCTGAATCACCATAAATTGTTGTTACACATTCATTGCTATAGCTAGTTTTATAAGCTGGTGACCAGTGATCTATTATATCAACATTTGATGCTTTTAAAGCACTATCTGCCATTAGAAGTCCTATTGCTGCTGGAGCTCCTACTATAACTCCAAATGCTGTTCCTATAGGTGCATCAAAAGCCTTATTGCAAGCGTAACTAGCTCTTGGAGTATATTGAATTTCTAGATGTCCACATTCATTAATGTATAGATTACCAAATGTTCTATTTAAATCATTTAGAGTAATTTCTACAGCTTGTCTTACATCTGACACATCAGCTGCTCCAAAAACTATTAATACTCCATGACCTGCATTACCTTTTGTATCTCTTGCAAGTTCAACTTTTATAATTTCTGAATTAGTTCCTTTTACAGCCTCATCAGCAGAAATTATCTGTGCACTTGCACCAGTACGTGCTCCTATTATTCCAATAGATCTATATTTTTTAGAAACATTCATCTTATTAATTAGTAACTCATTTACATTTGCTATAACAAGACCTACTGTATCTCCAATTGCACTTCCAACAAACTCAGGAATATCATTTTCAAAACTAATCTTATTATTCTGAAAATTTTGTATATTTTTTAATTCTTCTTTATTTTCATTCGTACCAATTGTATTTTCTACATTTTTCAAAACTTCAGATATAATATTTCTCATTAATTGCTCCTGCACAATCAATCTCCTCCTATGAATTTAATATTTTAAGTTTTATATATTTTATTAAACTAGGAATTACTGTAAATTAACAGCTAATCAAATTCTCTTTATTTGCATAATTTAATATTTACATTAAACATTCAAAACTTTGTTAAAAAAATTACAAATACTTTTAAAATTTTCTATATAATTTTTTTTGAAAAATACCTATTTTGTTATAATCGTATATTTATTTATACTTTTTATAACAATAATCAACTATAGCATACAGATTTTATTAATTAATACTCTGTGATAATTAACATGGCATTGTAATTACTTTTTTGCTGTTAATTATTTAACAAGTATTTTCAAAAAAAATTATGCCTTTTTAATTTCCATTATAAGCTTTAATTAAAACATCTCTTAAACCTTTTTCATCAACAGTTCTTGGATTTCCGCCAGTACAAATATCCTGCATCGCTCTACCACACATTGAATCCAAAGCTTCTTTAAATGAACTTTCATCAATTCCAAAATCTTTTATTCTTATTGGTATATTTACAGATTGCAATAAAGCTTTTAAAGCTTTCCCAAACATTACTACACCTTCTTTAAAATCAGTATGTGGTAATCCTAATAACCTAGCTATCTCTGTATATCTCTTAGCAGCCTTAAAATCATAGCAATCATTTTCATCAAATAATGATGAATTGTATTCTACAACATACGGTAAAAGAACTGCGTTAGATCTACCATGGGTTATTCCAAAAGTTGCACCTAATGCATGAGCTAGACTGTGATTTATTCCAAGTCCAGCATTTTCAAATGCTATTCCAGCCATACAAGATGCATTATGAATTTTCATTCTTGCTTCTTGATCTATTCCATTTTTAAATGCTTTTTCTGCATAATCAAATATTGTGGAAATCGCTTCTTTTGCTAATGCATCAGTATACTCTGATGCCCCTATTGATACATATGCTTCAAGAGCATGAGTTAATACATCTAATGCTGTATCAGCAGTTACTGTAGGTGGAACACTTTTTGTAAAATTCCAATCTAACAATGCAACATCTGCGTACATAATATCACTTTTTAGTGGTATTTTAGTATGTGTTGATGCATCAGTTATAACTGCATACGATGTTACTTCTGATCCAGTTCCACTTGTAGTAGGAATCGCTATAAAATATGGTTTTTCTTGATTTGAAGAAGGCAATTTTTGCTTTAGTACATCTAAAAAATAAATCATAGCTTTTGAAGCATCAATTACAGATCCTCCACCTATAGCAATTATAGTATCTGCACCATAATCTAAAAATTTTTTAAATCCATGGGTAACTACTTCCATTGTTGGTTCAGGTTCTACCTCTGTAAATACTTCATAATTTATTCCATTTTCTTTTAATATACTTGTTACTGGATCGATTACACCAAGCTTGGACATAACTTTATCAGTAACTATAAATATTCCTTTTGACTTAAGATCTCTTAAATGTTGCACAGCATTATCTTCATACAATATTTGCGCTGGAACCTTAAAACTTTTCATCTCCTTAATACCTCCATTTTATTTTTGGAGAATATACAGCTTGTTAATTTAATAACATTCCTAATTAATTTGATTTTACCATATTAAACATAAATTTCAAGTAATTTTTTATAAAATTGAAAAATATTTTTAAATCACTTGATTTATACATATTTTTCTCTTATAAATATACTTGTTATGGTACTTTTTTCTATGTTTAATTAATTATAACAAAATTCTGAAAATTTGTACAATGATTTTTTTTATTTTTTTCCTTTTAACTATGTTAATATTTTAACTTATATTCGTATCATTGATTCAATTTACAATCTACTTATCTAATGTATTTAAAAAAACAAAAAGCAAAGAAATTTATACAATCTTTGCTTCTTGTTTTAGCTCTGTTTTTAAGTAAAATATTTCTATTTCTTTATTTGAGAATTTAATTTATCATAAAGATTATTTAAATGCTCTATATCTACATTCTGATTTTTAAGATTTTCCATTCTTCTATCTATTATTTCCAATGTATATTTTGCCTCTTTAAAATCTTTATCTTTAATACAATTATTAGTATATGTTAATAAATAATCTATTTTTAAAACATCTTCTGCTAAATCTTCTTTATCTTCATTAACTAAGCTAACCAATAAAGAATAGACTTTAGGAGTTGTTGTACTTTTTGTTTCTTTTAATAAATCATTGTTTCTACTGTTTCTTTTCGCCATTTTTACACCTCTTTCTAGTGAAATAATATATCTTAAGTTTTAACTATGGAGTTGCTAATTTATTTGATATATTATCATTCATTTTATTTACTAATTAGATTTTCATTATAAATTATTGCATAAAAAATTTCAATATTGAAGACAATACTTTCATTTTTAATAAATGTATTTATTAATTATTCATAAAATTTAGCATTAAATAGATAATTATTTTTACATATTAGAATCCCCTCAAAATATACAGTATATTCTAAGGGGATTCTTTTTACTTACTATTAATAATTTTTTCTTTATCTATTTTATCAAAACTATTTGCAACAGTAACAGCTGTTACCATTGTTCCATTTACATTAAGCATTGTACGACCCATATCAAGAATTGGATCTATTGCAAGAATACCACCTGCTAATGAGAAATAATTTCCCATTCCCATACCTGATATTACTACAGACACTGCCATAGTAGCAGTACCTGGAAGTCCTGCAATTCCAAGCGAACTTATTACTATTATTACTAGTAACATTCCATAAAAGCTAAAATTCATTGGTGTTCCTGACATATTAGCAATTGTAACTGCCATTAGTGCTGGATATATAGCTGCACATCCATTCATTCCTGCATTAGATCCTAAACTTCCAACAAAGCTTGCTATTCCGTCATCTACTCCAACCTTTTCTGTTAATGTATCTATTGTTACAGGTAATGTACCTAAACTAGATCGTGAAGTAAAAGCCAATATTAAAGGTTCCATTGTATTTTTTAAATACTTAATAGGATTCAAACCATTAAGAGCTATTATCACTAAATGTATTACAAACACTATAGCTATACTAACATATAAAGCTATTATGAAATCTAATACGCTCATAAGTGCTGGTATTCCCCTTGCTGCAATTGTATTTGCAAGTAATGCTATTACTGCATAAGGCATAAATTTAATTACCGTCATAGCTACACTTGTAGTAATTTTGTATGCTGCTTCTACTAAATCTTTAGCTGGTTTTATTATATCAGAATATTTCTTTTTAAGTCTATTCATTGCAGCTCCTATAAATCCTGCAAAAATAACAACTCCAACAACATTTGCATCTGCCATAGCTTTAACTGGATTTGATGGAAGCAATCCTCTAAAAGTATCAACTACAGAACTTATTTCTTTCATTTCTGAATTATTTTGAATAGGTCCAAAACCTACACCTAATTTAAATAAATTTCCTATAACAATTCCAACTATAGCAGCAATTGTAGTTGTACCGAGTAAAATAAATAATGACCTAAATGTAAGTTTTCCTAATTTTTCGCCTTCTTTCATATTAATAATCACTCTTATTATTGAAAGAAATACTAAAGGAATAACTAGCATCTTTAGTAAATCCATAAATCCATAGCCAAACAATCCATACCACTTTGTAACTTCACCTATCCATGTTATATTATCTGTTGTTTCTGGTAATCCTGCTGCTACTTGTATCACACCTCCAAGTAGCAATCCTAAAATAGTTGCTAAAATCATTCTTTTAGAAAAATTCACTTTTTTTCTCTCAAGAACTTTTATTAAATAAAACGTTCCTATTAAAATTCCTATAAATAATATAGTTTTAAAATTTGTTACCATTAAAAAATCTGTTAAAAATGTACTGTTCATCATATTCCCCATCCTTTGTTTATTATTCCTATAGGTTTAGTATGATTTATATCATACCTAGAAATTTTAATTATGTCAATATAATTTATATACAAATATTTTTTATACAATTCTTATATTGTGTAATTTGTAATATCTAATTCTAAATAAATCTTCCAGAAAATTTTTACAAGTATTTATATAATAGGTTATGTTTTAAATATGTGTTAATATATGAATAGCTATATAATAAAATAAGCGATACTAAATCACTTAGTATCGCTTTAAATTAATTTCTTAAATTGTTTGCATATCTTTATATATCTTATCAATAATTTCCATTCTTTCTTCTCCAAGTACATTTGATAATTTAACAGATACAAATCCATTCTTATATACATTATTTGCTACTAATATTTTAGATATTTTACTTTCCATCTTCTCATAAGTTAATAATCCCTCTAAGTATGTATCAACAAAATCCTTTAAGCATGTTGCTAATTCCGATGGATTCTTATAAATAGTTCTCATAATGGTTCCTCCAATAATTTATTATGTATTTACAAACTTATTATATAATACATTTATAAAGTTTCCTATACTTAAAAGTGACTTTAAATATTAAATTACTTCTTTTATTTAAATTAATCTAATATTTATCATATAATCTAACAAAAATTCATAGCATTATAATTTTACCGCAAACAGTGCATATGCTTCTCTACTTCATTCCACTTTACTATATAACCCTGACCTTTAGAACAAAACACCGAACTTGATGTATATTCTCTATCATTTTCTTTTTTATATTTTAATTTTTCTATAACCTCATCACTATTATGACATTCATCATACCCATCAAAACTTAAAGCAATAATACCTTTTCCTTTAGTAAAAGATATTAGTTCCATACTATAATTCATAAAAGTTGCAACAGGACCCCTACCAAAAATTATTGTTTTATTTTCTAAAGTTTCTTGTTCAATAAAACTTCCTGATAGTCTTTGAATATCTGATAACACTCTTCCAACATACTCATTCTCCACAGTTATTTTTAATTTATAATACGGTTCCAACAAAATATTATTTCCTTGCTCTAAGCCTTGTCTGATTGCTCTATATGTTGCTTCTCTAAAATCACCACCACTAGTATGTTTTAAATGAGATCTTCCATTAATCAATGTTATTTTTACATCACATATTTTAGAACCGGTTAAAATTCCTTTATGTTCTTTTTCAAAAATATGAGATTCAATTAATCTTTGATAACCTATACTTAAATTATCAACATGACATTTACTTTCAAATATTATTCCACTGTTTCTTTCTCCATATTCTAATTGTAAATGTACTTCAGCATAATGTCTTAATGGTTCAAAATGTCCATATCCATTTACTTTATTTCCTATAGTCTCTTTATATAAAACTTGGCAGTCTCCAAATTCAATATCAAGTTTAAATCTTTCTTTAACTAATTCCTTTAAAACTTCTAACTGTATTTTTCCCATGATATGTATGTTTATGGTTTGTAATTCCTCATCCCATAATACATTTAATCCTGGATCTTCTTCTTCTAAAATTTTAAAATATGAAAGTATTTCCTTCGTATTAATAGATTCATTAAATATAACTTTAGATTTTAATGTAGGTACTATATTGTAATTAGTCTTTAAATTTGCTTCTCCAATACCATGACCTATTTTAAATTTAGTTAATCCAACAACACCAAATACATCTCCAGCATATACAGTGTCTTCTAATGTAAATTTATCACCATTATATATTCTTATTTGATTTATTTTTTCATTAAATTCTATTTCATTTTCTGTATTAAGTACGTTATCTTTTACTTTTATACTTCCACTTAAGGCTTTTATATAAGTTACTTTACTTCCTTTTTCATCATAACGTATTTTGTATACCTTACCCTTGAAATTTTCATCGTTTTCTTCATAATTTGTATAAGTTAATAAATCTAACTTTTCTATGAAATTATCTATATTCATATCTAACAATGCTGAGCCACTTAAACAAGGAAAAATCATTCCTTCCTTAATTTGTTTTTTCATAGAGTTTAACCATAATTTTTTATCATAACCACTATCTAAGTATATTTCTAATAAAATTTCATCTCTTTCAGCAATAAATTCTACTAATTTTGTATCCATCTTATCTCCATTTAAAGCTTTATCAATTAAGCATAAATTATTGGTTAATTTAGTCTCAATATCGTTTAATACATTTTCTATATTTACAATTTCTCTGTCAATTTTATTTATAAAAAAGAAGGTTGGTATGTCATATTTTCTTAAAAGCTCCCATACGGTTTCAGTGTGAGCTTGAATTCCATCTACTCCACTTATTATAAGTATTGCATAGTCCATTATTTCTATTGATCTTTCCATTTCTGTTGAAAAATCCACATGTCCTGGAGTATCTATAATATAATACTCATTATCATTATATTTAAATAAAGCTTGATCAGAAAATACTGTGATTCCTCTTTGTTTTTCTATATCATGTTTATCTAAAAATGAATTTTTATGATCAACTCGTCCTAATGTTCTTATGCTTTTTGTATGATAAAGTATTTGCTCAGCAAAAGTTGTTTTCCCTGCATCTACGTGAGCTAATATCCCTATTGTTTTCTTCATATTTAATTCTCCTTTTAGAACACTCCTATTTACATACTAAAATTATATCATATAATGCTTTTATTACTTAATTTATCATACAAAGTATCCTAATCTGGTGTCTAAATAAAAATACACCTAATTAAAATTAATATTTTAATTAGGTGTATTGACTATATATTTTCATTAATTATTTGATAAATTCTCATTATAAAAATTAAATATTTGATTTAAATATGCCTTTAGTATTCCATCTTTTTCTCTATATATTTCATGTTTAGCTCCAGCCATTAATACAAGTTTACAATTAGGTGCATACTCAGAAAATTCATTTTGTCCTTTTGGCTTCACATAAGTATCTTTCTCAGCTTGAAATAATAATACTGGTATTTTTACTTTTGAAGCATTTTCTTTTTTAGTGATTTCTTCTGTTATATCTAAAGATGATTTTAACCAATTAAAAGAAGATCCACCTCTTTGAAACTCCTTGTTATTAGATTGTATATCATAATAATACTTATATCTTGGTTCAGAGCTTGTACAAGAATCCTCTAAACTATATTCATTACTGTAAGGTTTTTGTGTAGGTGCATATTTATAACCAAATGGTAAGGTTGTACATATCCAAGATATAGATTTTGCTATAAAGCTAGGAACACTTCCAGTATTGATTTCAAGCATTGGTGCACTTAAAATAGCAGCGTCAAAATATCCTGGGTTTTCTTCTAAAAATTTAGTTCCAATTGCACCACCCATAGAGTGTGCAAATAAAAATAATTTTTCATCACCAAGACTAGGTTTAACAATATTATCTATAAATGCTTTGAAATCTGAAATATATAAGTTGAAATCTTCTATATTAATTTGACTTTCATCAACTACGCCTAATGAACCAGAACGTCCATGGCCTCTATGTTCAATTCCATAAACAGAATAGCCTTTATTTAAAAAATAATAAATTATTTCTTTATATTTTTCTAATGTTTCTGTAAATCCATGACTAATTACAATAGTCCCTTTAGAATTTTCTACTTTATATTTTTGATAATAAATATTTATATCATCGTTTACTTTAAAATATCCTTCTGTTCTTTTACTGTCAAGATATGGCTCTACTATACCTTTCATAGATTTTTCATAATCATCTTCTTCTATTACTAGACTATTAATTGCTATTTTTTCATTTTCATCAGCATAAGCAACTACATTTGAATTAAAACTCAATATAATATTTAAAGAAAATATTAATAAAAATAATAATACCTTATAATTTAATTTGTTTTTATAATTTAATAAACTCATTTATTTATTCACCTCTTCATTTGTAATATATGAAATTATAAATACACTGTTATTCCAATATATCTATAAGCCATTTATTACACTTAGTACATTTATAAATTCTAATAACAAATAAATCTAATTCACTTCTATCAATAGCTATTGGCATTTTGTCTAATTCTTCTTTTGTTATAAAGTCATCATCTTTGTTTATATATCCATGTATTTCAATGAAATAATTTTCTTTAGTTTTTTCACAACATTCATTTGAACCAGCTACCTTTATTTTTTCATAATTAAGATTATCACTAAACTCTCTTATTATAGGTAATATATCTTCAAATTCACTTATGTCATCTAAAAAATCTTCCTTGTAAAATATTAAATCTTTTATTTTAAAAAGTTCCTTCATAATTTAAAAATCTCCTTACATATTAATATTATTTATTTTATTATTAATTCAACAGGACAATGATCAGAACCTTCAATTTGTGTATGTATTTTAGCATCTACCAACATATCTTCAAAATCTTTAGAAACTAAAAAATAATCTATTCTCCATCCTGCATTGTTAGCTCTCGCATTAAATCTATAAGACCACCAAGAATATACCCCTTCTTTATCTGGATAAAAGTATCTATATGTATCTATAAAACCTGATTTTAAAAGTTCACCAAACTTTTCTCTTTCCTCATCACTAAATCCAGCATTATTTCTATTATTCTTAGGATTTTTTAAATCTATTTCTTTATGAGCAACATTTAAATCTCCACACACTATAACAGGTTTAGCTTTATTTAATTCATTTAAGTAATTTCTAAACTCATTTTCCCAACTCATTCTATAATCTATTCTAGCTAATTTTTGTTGTGAATTAGGAGTATACACATTAACTAAATAAAATTTTTCAAATTCTAATGTTATAACCCTTCCTTCTTTATCATGTTCCTCTATACCGATTCCTAATGAAACATTTAAAGGTTTTTCTTTAGAAAAAATAGCAGTTCCTGAATACCCCTTTTTTTCAGCGTAATTCCAATAATCATGATACCCTTCTAAGTCTAATTCTATTTGACCTTCTTGAAGTTTGCTTTCTTGAATACAAAATATATCTGCATTACTTTCCTTTAAAATATCTACAAAGCCCTTTTTTACACAAGCTCTTAATCCATTTACATTCCATGAAATTAATTTTTTCATACGATTTCTCCTTATAAGTATTAATATTATTTTAACTAATATAGATATAATAACATAAATATTATATTAATTACATAAAAAAACCTCTTATAAATTTAAGTCTTTTAGCGCATTTTATATAAATTTTAAAGTAAACTATCACTTTTACAAATACACATTTTACCTTAATCTCTATTCTTTTTTTATCTAATAACTAACTATATTAAAATATTATTTTTAATTAAAATTAAGGAGTGTTCAAAACAAAATTGTACACTCCTTAATTTAATGCTTTTTTATAGTTAATTAACTTTTAAGTTTTGCACTGCTTAAATGCTCTGCAGATATTCTTGCTGTATTTTTAAAATTTTTGCAATCATTTGAAATATATATCCTAATGCTTTCATCATTTTCTTCTGCATTAGCTTGATACAAAATATTTTGAACATATCCATGAATGAAATCATCCTTACTAAAGGTTAAATTGATTTCAGTTCCTACTCTAGTAATAACCTCTATTATATCCTTTAAATCTCTAGACTCTTTAGTAAATATAATTTCTCCACTTTCTGCAAGACAAAATTCAATTTTCATAGTTTTCATCCCCTTTTAGTATAATTATATCATATAAATTTATTCAAATTTACCTATTTTTACTTATAGTCAACAGTATTTTTATTTACACTATTTATAAATATCATTGTATTTATTATTATTAACTATTAATGTTTTAATTCATTGTTATACAAATTTATTTTCTTAATATACCATTTAAAATTATATCTAAAACTTCATTTATTCCATCATTTAATTTAAAGTTATATTTCTTTAAGGTACTATGAAATAGCCACCTAAAATAATTTATTTAATCATTTTGGGTGGCTATTCATATTATCTTATATTATAAATTTGTTTACTTCTTCATTTAATTCTTCTATTAATTGAGCTAATTTTTCTGAAACAGTACTGATATCTTTACTTGAAACATTAAACTCTTGAGCAGTTGCATCAACTTCTTCTGTACTTGCAGCTAGTTCCTCTGAAATTGCAGTTACAGATTCTATAACTTCTAAAATTATATCTTTTTTCTTATTATTGTTATTAGAAATATTAGATACTTCTTGTATTTTAGGTGTGATTTCATTTAGTAAATCTGTAATATTATTAAATGAATTTATAGTATTATTAATGCTTATTTTTTGATTATCAACTTCTGAATTTATATCAGTACTTGATTGTATCATATTATTACATTCTTCAAGAACATTAACAATTATATTTCCAATTTGATTTACAGATTCCTTACTTTGTTCTGCAAGCTTTCTTATTTCATCCGCTACTACACTAAATCCTTTTCCAACTTCGCCTGCACGAGCTGCTTCAATTGCTGCATTTAATGCTAAAAGATTAGTTTGTTCTGCTATTTCATTTATAGTAGATGTTATACCTTTAATTGATGCTATTTTCTTATTCATAACTACTATATCATCATTAAACTTACTAAAACTCCCATCAAAGTTAGTTAAAGAATTATTTAAGTCATTTATAGTGTTATTGCTTTCTACAAGTTTTGATTCTATATTAGAAGAAATTTCAGCTACTTTATCTATATTGCTGTTCATATAATCAATGTTTTCTCCAAAATTCCTCATTTCATTATTAATTTTCATGATTTCACTTGTTTGACTTGTATTAGCTTTTGCTGATTCATGCATTGATATTGTTATATTTTCTGATCCAGAGGATATTTGCATTGATGTGTTTTCTAATACATCAGATTGTTCATTTAATATTATTAAATCATTCTTCACACCTTTAAGTATTCCCCTAATTGATTCTTTAGTTTTCTTTAATGATCTATTAATTTCACCAATCTCATCATTTTTTACTAATTCTTTTTCATCTAATTCTTTATTAAATACTCCATTTTCTAAAACTTCTATATCATCTTTTAATCTTTTCAGTCTCTTTCCAAGAGCTTGACCAATTATATATATTATAATTACAAGTACTAAAATTCCTACTAAAGTTACTCCGATGAATAAGCTTATTATAATAGACTCTTCTCTATCAACATCAGTAGCATTTACCTCTAAAGCTATGGACCATCCTGGTGTTCCTGGAATACTTGCGTAAGCTATATATTTTTTTTCATCTTCCATGTATTTTTCTACGTTACTTTCACCATTAACCATCTTTTCATGAATTAAAGCAATTTCTTTTAATGTAGGATTGTTTTTTTCTTCACTCATCATATTTTTACCATTAATAACATCTTCTGTTGTTTCAGATGCTATTATAGTGCCTGTACCATCTAATATATAAGACATTCCTGTCATTCTTAAATACTTTAAATTATTTATGTCTCTTGATAAAAACGCACTGTCAAACGTACATGTCATAACCCCAACTATATCTTGTCCATTTTTTAATGGTGTTGCAACAAATACTATTTGTTCATTGGTTCCATCTATAATCGTTGGAGAACTTATATATATTTCATTATTAAGAGCTTTTTTAAAATATTCTACTTCTGAAATATCTTCTTTATAATTATCAGTTGATTCTAGTTTACCATCTAATCCTGCTATTCCTATAGAACGTATGTTTAAATTCATTTGATAATTACTTAACAACTCTCTTTTTTCATCAATTGTAAAATCCATATTAGATACAATACCATCACAGGCAATAGTTTTTACCACATTAATTTTTCCAGTTATTTTGTCTTGTACTATAGTTGTAGCATCATTTATCATCTTTTTCATACAAGAGAGCTTTACTTCAGATAAAGTCTTTTGAACTACAAAGAATGTCCCTAAAAATGCTATGCCAAATACCAGTACAAATCCCAATGATAGTTTTTTAATTAAATTTGCTTTTATACTCTTGTTACTCTTCATGATTTACCACCTTTAATTAAATTTTTAATTTGCATTATTTGATTCATTAAAGCATTTGTATAAAAATTATCTAATAAAAATAGTATTATTAATATATTTATAACTAACGTTTTAAACATGTAAGCGGTTTCCTATATAATTACATAATACCATTATATTTCAATTATTACAAATTTAACTTACGAATATATTATATTAATTCATCGACAATATATTCGTAAGTTTTATAAAATATAAGCTATCTAATATTTGTCTATATCTATTTTCTCTTATTTCTAGTAGTGCTTCGTTTACCTAGCTTAACAGTCTGTTTTTTAGATTGTCTTTCATTCTTTTCTTTTTTTAATTTACTTGATTTATCACCATAACTTTTACTTTTGTTTCCCACTCTATTTCCATTACGAGTTTTATCTTCTTGGAATTTTTTAGTTTGTCTTTTATCTCTTATTAAACATTTACTACCATTTCCTATAAGATCTTCTCTTCCAGCCTCAACTAAAGCTTCATATACTAATGTATAATACTTTGGATTTTTATATTGAAGTAACGCCCTTTGCATAGCTTTGTCATGTTTAGTTTTAGGAACATAAACTTCCTTCATAATTAATGGATCTAAACCAGTATAATACATAGTTGTAGATAACGTTCCTGGCGTTGGATAAAAGTCTTGAACTTGCTCTGGTTGATAATTTATATCTCTTAAATATTCTGCTAACTCAATTGCATTTTTAAGTGTACTTCCTGGATGACTTGACATTAAATATGGTACTATAAATTGTTTTTTACCTAATTTTTTATTTATTGAATAAAATTTTTCTGTAAATTTATCATATGTCTTTCCTGATGGTTTTCCCATATATCTTAAAGTATCTTTTGAAACATGCTCTGGTGCAACTTTTAACTTGCCGCTAACATGATATTCAACCAATTCTTTAAAAAATGTATCGTCTTTGTCTGCCATTATGTAATCATATCTAAGGCCTGATCTTACAAAAGCTTTCTTTACTTTTGGAACTTTTCTAATAGCTCTAAGTAAATCTAAATATTCACTATGATCTACTTCCATATTTTTACAAGGACTTGGATATAAACATTCTTTAGCTTTACATGCACCTAAGGTTAGCTGTTTACTACAAGCTGGCTTTCTAAAATTAGCTGTTGGTCCCCCAACATCATGTATGTATCCTTTAAAATCAGGTAATTTAGTTATTTCTTCAACTTCATTTAATATTGATTCTTTACTTCTACTTTGAACTATTCTTCCTTGATGAAATGTTATTGCACAGAAATTGCAATTTCCAAAACATCCTCTAGAACTTACTGTACTAAATTTCACTTCTTCAATTGCTGAAATACCACCCATTCCTTCATAAATCGGATGATAATTTTTCATATAAGGAAGATCATAGACGCTATCTAATTCTTCCCTATTTAATGGCATTTCAGGTATATTTTGAACTAAATACTTATTGGCATGCTTTTGTACAATTATTTTTCCTCTTACAGGATCCTGCTCTAGATATTGTACTCTGCTTGCATCTGCATATTTAAGTTTATCATTACAAACTTCTTTATATGATGGAATTTCTATATAATCATTTAAATTATTTATTTGTTCGACAACATAACATGTTCCTTGGATATCATGAATGTCTTTAGCTAGTATTCCTAAGCTTAATTTTTCTGCAACTTTGACCATTTGCTTTTCACTCATTCCATAAACAAGTAAGTCTGCACCACTGTCAATAAGCATTGATTTTCTTACCTTATCACTCCAATAATCATAATGAGCAAAACGTCTTAAACTTGCTTCTATACCACCTATAACTATGTTAACGCCTTTATACGCTTCTCTTATTTTATTACAATAAACTATTGTAGCTCTATCTGGTCTTAATCCCATTTCACCGCCTGGAGAATAAAAATCCTTATCTCTAAGCTTTTTACTAACAGTGTAATGATTAACCATAGAATCCATATTACCACCATTAACCAAAAATGCATATTTAGGTTTCCCTAATTTCTTAAAGTCGTCAATTTCCTTCCATTTGGGTTGTGCTATTATGCCAACTTTATATCCTGCTTTTTCTAATACTCTTGAAATAATAGCAGTTCCAAAGCTATGATGATCTATATAAGCATCAGCTGTAACAATTATAAAATCTAATTGCTTCCAGCCTCTCTCTTCCATATCTTTTTTATTTATGGGTAAAAATTTCTTTTCATTTGTTGTCATCTTTTCACCTACTTAAATTAATATAATTCTACAATCACCATATTAGTTTATAGTTTAAAGCTTATATAGTCAAGATTTACAGGCTACAGTATTATTAATTATTTTTATTCTTAAATTTCAGTTTTTGATTTATTAATTAATATAACACCATAAGCAATAATAGTGATTGTTATTATCAATGCTAATAAAATAGGTACTGTCTTTATATATTCCCATGCATTAGTATAACAGCTTCCAAACGCCATACTTTCAAACAATTGAATAAATTTTAAACAATATAATTCTAATGATAATAAAATTCCTCCAAAAATAATTGCAATACTTCCAATAAATGATTTTTGGTTCACAAATCTCTCCCCTTTTTATATAATTTCTCATAATTATTTATAACAAGATCTCCAAGACGACTTTATAGTCGTCGATTTTTTAGACATGCATCCTTTCCAAGCGCAGTGCAGCAATAATGGTGCGGTATATGATTATTTTTTATTCTTTAGGGGTACTCCTCATACCTTTAAAGCACAGTATTTTAGAAGTTGTCCACAGATTTAATATTTTTATAATTTCCTGAAGAATAAAAAATACAATTAAAGTGTAAAATCCCCTTACTTTAATTGTATCTTATTTTTCACTATATTTTGATATATGTAATAAGCAAAATAGTGTTTTAACGGAACTATACTTGTTTTTAGTATCCTTAAGTTCAATTAATCCATATAAGCTTTACTTATGCATATATTAACATTCTACAAACCATAGACTGTATTTTAAGCTATCTATTTTCTCCCATAAAGAACACTGCAACTGTTCCAGGGCCTGAATGTGTTCCAATAATAGGTCCTATAGTATTAATCATAATAGATTCTATTCCAAATCTTTCTGTAATTTTATTTGCTACAATTTCTGCTTCTTTCTCTGCATCACCATGACTTACAAATATAATATTATTTTCTGATTTATATGTGCCCATTAGTTTTTCCATATTATCAAGAAGCTTGCATAATGACTGTTTACGACCTCTTGTTTTAGCGATAGGTATAAGTTTTCCTTCATTGTCTACGTGAATGATTGGTTTTACTCCTATTACAGTCCCAAGAATAGCAGTAGTCTTTGATACACGTCCACCTCTATATAAATGATTCAAATCATCTACTGTAAAGTATTGACAAACATTAAGCTTGTTTTCTTCAAGCCAAGTAGATATTTCTTCTATGCTTTTGCCATTTTTCTTTAATTCTACTGCTTTGTAAACTAAAAGTCCTTCACCTGATGAAACACTTAATGAATCTATAACTATAACTTTATTATCAGGATATGATTCTTCTAATTCAATAGATGCAATTCTTGTACTATTATAACTTCCACTAAGTCCTGAAGAAAAAGAAATATGTAGTACATCATATCCTTCTTTTAAATATTTTTCAAATTGCATTTTTGCTTGTTCTGGATTCACTTGAGCTGTTGTTGGCATTGATCCTGAACGCATTTTATCATAAAAATCTTTTATATCTAAAATTTCATCTCCTACGTATTCCTTGCCGTCCATTTGAAATGACATTGTTAGTAATCCTATGTTATTTTTATCCAAATATTCTTTTGGTAAATCTGCTGTTGTATCTGTTGTTATAATAAACTTTTTCATAAAACCTACATCCTTACTATTATTTAATTTCATACTGCATATTATAAAATAAATTTTTATCTATAAAGATATTCATTAAATCTTACACTTTATAATAAAACTCTAATTATGTAAATTATATCATAACCTTATTAAACTATGTATTATAAAATAATAATTTTGTGTGGAAAATCCACTGTTTTATATTTATACTTTTACTTTCATACACTTTTGTAAAAAAATATCTATATCATTAATCTTTATCATTTTTTTAACAATTATACTTTAAAATAAAATAAAATTGTTAAGGCAGCTAAGAAACCATTGATATTTTACATTTCTAACTTAATAATCGCATAAATTCTATACTGCTCTTTTTATTCTTTAGGAGTATTCAAATTATATCTTTAAAATACAGTATTATAAAAGTTATCCTCATATTGTCCAACAATATAATTTCCTAAAGAATAAAAAAATACAATTAAAGGAGTTTACAATTAATCTCCTTTAATTGTATGCTTACTTAATAATATTATACTACAAGTACTATTGTTAAAATATACTAATAAAATTTAATTTTTAAACTAAACTCTGTTTTAGTATGATTATTTAAAAACTTGTTTCACTTCCAACATAACAGGCTATTTTTCTATCTAAATATATGTCTTGAAGCTCATCTAATTTATCTTCACTAGTTGGTTCATCATTACTATAGCTATATTTTTTCCCAAGTTGAGTCCATTTCGAATCTCCCATTCTATGAAATGGTAGTAAATTTATTTCATAAATTCCTAAGCCATTCATAAAATCAGCTGTTGCTATTGCATTTTCTACAGTATCATTAAAATCACGAATAACTGGCATTCTAATAACTAATCTACCTTGCCAATTAGAATTTATTAGTTCTTTTATATTTTTAAGAATTAAATCATTATATACCCCTGTTTTTTCTTTATGTTTTTTGCTATCCATATGCTTAACATCTATAAACGCAAAATCTACATATTTCATTCCTTCTAAAAATATATCTGTATCTACAAATGCTGTAGTTTCAATTGCAGTATTAATATACATTTCTTTGCACTTCTTTAACGTGTCTATTAAAAACTCATTTTGATAAAAAGGTTCCCCCCCGCTAAATGTAACGCCTCCATTTGAGCCCCAAAATTGCCTATCTCTATTTAAAATTTTTAACAAAGAATCTACGGTGTAATACTTTCCACAAATTCTTAATGCTTCATTATAACATACTTTAGCGCATTCAAAGCTAGTACAATTTTCACATACCCTCCAATCAATATTTAATGAATTATCATCTTTAAAAGATATTGCTTTTTTTTCACAAGCTTTTTCACATCTCTTACATCCTTGGTCATACTTGCACTTTCCTTCGGCAAACATTATTTTTTCTTTTTTGGTCCAACTTTCTGGATTTGCACACCATTCGCATTTTAAAAAACAACCACTAAAAAAGCAACTAGTTCTACATCCTGGACCATCATGTACAGAATAACTTTGAATATCAAAAATTAATCCCTTATCTTTATGCATAAATGTTCCCCTCCTTATAACAATATTTTTAATTAATAATTTACTTATTGTTCTTAACTGAAAGTGGTAACATAATTGCAACAATTGTTGAAAAAACAAATGCACAAGCTGCAAATATTATTGAATTAAAATAGCTTCCTGATAAATCATATAAATATGCACCCATGAAACTACCAACTGCTGGACCTATAGCCATTACTATTAATGTTGCAAGTCCCCATATTTTACCCAATGTTTTATTACCATATATAGAACCTGCGTATCCTGCTACACCACCTGGTTCTATTGCCCAATATATAGCAAAAAGAATACAAGATATTATTCCAAATACAATAGATTTTTTAGTCATAAGTAAAAATGCACAAGCCAATAATCCAATTATAGGTGCAAATATTAACATAACTTTTCTAGCTTTAGCTTCGTTATTATTGTATTTTCCAACCATTTTATCAGCTATTCTTCCCATAATAGGCATAGTAAATATTCCTGCTATTCCTATTATTATATAAAGATTAGTTGCGGTACTTAGTGACATTTTTACATCAACATTCCAAAATTTAACCACTTGAGTCCAAATTAAAAACTCTCCAAGCATACTGCCTAAAAAAGTTAAAATAGCTCCCCAAATTGGGAATATACTAAAAGCTTCTTTTACTGTCCAAATCTTTCCTGAATCTTTATTACCATTTGACTTAATAGAATCTATTCCAAAAGGTTCAAGTTCATAGTCCTCTGGATTTTTCTTTGCTACAGCTGCTGCAATTATAAGTGCAATAAGAACTACTATTGCTAATCCTCTCATTGCAGTTCTCCAGTCTGTAAAATTAAGTACTTGTTTAACAAGAAGACTCAATACTACTTGAGCTACTGGAGCTCCCATAAATGCAATTCCCCACATACTAGCATAAGATTTTCCTACATACCATTTTCGTACAGAAACAGTTGATGAAACCCAAAGCATACCTGTTCCAATTCCAGCAAAAATAGCGTATGGAATTAAATAACCTAAATAACTTTGAGCATAACTTGTTATAAAAAAGCCTAGGCAAGCACATACTGATCCTATTGCATATGCAGGCTTTGTTCCCCACTTATCAATTATCATTCCACTAAAATAAGCAGTAATTGCATAAACTGTCATCATTAAAGAATATCCCAAAGTAAGCTGCGAAGATTGCCAGCCTAAATTTTGTGACATTGGTACTTGCAATACAGAGAAAGTTGATCTGAAACCAAATAAGCAAAAAACGGCTAGCCATGAGGCTAGTACAACCATATGACCTAAATGATTAGCATTTTTTTGTTCCATACTTTTACTCCTTTTTTAAAGTAATAAGAGAGTATGTTAAGTTTTAGCACACTCTCTTTAATTTTCAAATCATATTTGATTATCTTTCAGTTATTATTTTTTATCATCTAATTTATTATTTTTATACCCTTCACAAGTAGCGGCACTTAAATCTCCAAATGTCCAAGCTTCGATCTTTAACCCTGTACAAGTTCCCATATTATCTTTATCAGGATTCTTAAAATTAGCACAATTTCTGCACTTGTGAGCTTCATTAAAATTATTGCAAATAGGTGTATCTATAAATATCATTTGATTAGATATTCTGCAAATTCCTTTTGCTGCATCTATTGATGAAAAATTTAAGCAATCATTGTGTTTCATATTTTCATTAGCCATTTTTTATTACACCCCTTCATATTCAGTTCTTGAAATAACTTCATCTTGTATTGGCTTACCAATTTCACACCAGTATTGTGTAAATCCAGCAACACGAACCATTAAATCTCTATAATTTTCTGGTTTAACTTGAGCTTCCTTTAATACCTTTGAATCTACAACATTATATTGAATGTGATATCCACCTTTTCTCATATAAGAGCGTGTTAAATCTAATAGCTTCTTAGATCCTTCTACTCCTTTAATTGCACTTGGATGAATCTTCAAATTCATTTGTGAGTTTTGAGATCTGCTATGATCCCAAACTGTAGCAGATGTAAATAATGCATACGGTCCATTCTTATCTGTTCCTGGATAAGCTGACATAGATCCATCTGCATAAGTTGTACCAGCCAAACGTCCATCTGTAGTTGCAAGGGTTGCTGCCCCTTGTGCTCCATGAGTTGAAACAGAAATTTGACAAGCATACATCTTCTTGCCATATAATGATTCATAATTATGGCATACATCACAGAACCAATCTTCATAATTCTTTAATATATCATCAACGTATGGATCATCATTTCCATATTTAGGTGCTAATAAACACTCTCCATAAATATCGTCATATTTAGAACTAATATCAGCTTTTTCTTGGTCTGCTAATGAATAGCTTCCTATTTCCTCTGCAGTTTTAAATCCAAAGTTATTAAGCATTGCTTCTTTCATTTCGTCAAGGGTATATTTTTTGTCATCATATACAAGCTTCTTTAATGACGCTAAACTATTTATGGTATTAATAGTTCCACAACTTTCTATATTGTAAGTTGCATTAAATCTATATCCTAAGTTCCCAATGTGTTTACCTGTATCTAAACAATTTGGTTTTAATAATGAATTCACAATTGACATATTTTTTTTGCGCCAAACATCATGTTGAATATTATTAGTCTTAGCAAGTACATCACAAGTCACTTCATAATACTCTTTAAATTGGTCAACTAATTCTTCAAATGTTTCTAGTTTTTTATTATGCGCAGGGTACACTTGTGAATTAGTTCTGTAATCCTTTCCATTGGTCAGTACAAGTTCTAACACCTTTGGATTAGCAATAAAGTGTACTCCAACAGAAGTAGGCTGTCCTGCTCCGCCTGGAATATCATATTTTTCTCCGTTTAGAGTAAGTTCTTTCCAAGTACAAGGAGAAGTCTCAAGACATCCGCCTATTGCAACTGACCTTGCCTCTTCAATGGTCATTCCTTCATCACCATATTGATTCATCATAAATTCTATTGCACCACGATTATTCATCCAAGCTGGATAACCTGAACCTGTTTTGTCACATTCAATACATTTTAGTAAGAATTCTTCTGGTAACTTTTCATCATAAAAACATGATAATGTAGGTTGAGGTGTTGAACATGTAATACCTGCTTCTACTATTAAATATTCCAATCTATTCGCTGCTGAACTTCCATCTTTTTTAAGCCCACCAATAGTTAAATTGTTAAATGTATTTCCTGAAAGAACGCCTCCAACAACACCTGTTGAAGCAAAGCAATCAATACATGTAAATTTAACTCTATGAAGCTCTAAAAGTTCTAATACTTCTTTTTCTGTTATTCTTCCATTTTCTATATCTTGTTTAAACCAAGGATATAATACTTGTCCTACTCTTCCTGGTGATAATCCAGAAATAGCATCTTCATTGATTACTGCTATGTGAATAATATAAGTCAATTGAAGAGCTTCTCTAAATGTACGTGGTTGTTTATGAGAAATCCAGCCTAAACATTCAGCAATTTCAAGATATTCTTCTTTTTGAGCCTCATTTTTTTCAATTGCAGCTAAATCTCTAGCATGCTTTTCATAGTTTAATATCCAATTTTGAATACCTTCTAAAGTTATTTTAACAGCTTCATAAAAATATAAACGGTCCATACCTACAAGTCCGTCTCCATCGGCATTTCCAGCAACTTTTTTCTTGCATTCAGTAGCCATATCAATTAATCCATCAAAACCATATTGTAATGGGTAATAGTAATTTACAACTTCTCTTCCTTGAGGTAATGTAAAACCTGAATCAAACATACAAATTAAAGATTTCATGATATTTTCTTTTATTTCATAATCTGGTACCATTTGTTCATATTTATGTCCCAAATCATCTACAGATCTATCAACCCATTCTTTGGCAAGCTTAACTAATACAGGTATTTCTTCTTGTCTCATTCCAAATTTACCTGCTATAGAAACTACTTTACCAAAACTTTTAGTAACATTTCCTCCACCAGTACCAAATTTACTTAACTCTCCAGCACTAGCACTGCCTCTATTTAAAGCTTCCTTGTATAATTCGTCTTCTTTAGCTACAAAAAAGCCTTCTGAAAGCCAAGGCATTGGGAATGATCCTCTATAATAATTAGTTTTTTGCATAACTAATTTTTCACCAGGTATAATATTAGGTGTTAAATGAGAATAAGCGCATTTAAGAGATTCAGCTCTTCTCACTATATCTACTTCACCTTCTAATTCATTCCATCTTCTGTTATACCAATATGGGAATTCAGTATTTGCAGTAGATAAAGTGTCATAATAAATTTCTCTTAATCTTTTAGCTCTAGGAGTTGGCTCTTTTTGTACTTCACGTGTTGTCATTTCTTCTGGAGCATCTCCACCAAATTGAAAATTAATTGGTAACCCTTTTTCAGCTAAAATATCAGCTAACTTTACTTTTTTATTCATATCATAATACTCCTCCCTTTTTATATGCATAATAATTACTTTTTATCTTGAAATCATCATCCATAATATTCCTAATAATTCAAGAATATAACAGGTGCTATTCCATGATACAAATTTCTATTTAGATGAAATCAAAACTTCACCTACAACTTAGAAATTTATTTTTTATTTGCCTTTATATTTAAATTCTATGTCCTCAATATCATTCTTATAATTAAACCAAAGTTGTAATAAATACCTACAAAAAATAAAACAATATACAACTTAAGTTGTATATTGTTTTATTTTTCCAAAAAGCAAGCTACTCAAACTAGAAATTATACTCTTAGTTTAAGCAGCCACTTTCACCATTAATTATAGTTTATACTTTCAATAAATTTTTCATCTTCTAATACTTGTTTTATAGCCTCAATAACTTCTGTATTCAAGTCTCCTTTTTCACATTCATTACTTAATTTAAGTATACTAGCCTCATTATCTTTCAATTCATCTAATAACTCAATAAATCTATTTACTGTAATCAATATCTTTAGGTTTTGTGACATTTCACTAGAAGTTAAACCATCTGGGAATCCCTTACCATTCATTTTTTCATGATGATTTCTTATCATTACTTTTAACCACTTGGACATATTCAAATCTGAAATAATATTTTCTCCCATTTCCACATGTTCCAACAATGTATTAGAAAAAATTTTACCTATATCATGTAAATATGCACCTAGTATTAATTGTTTCATTTCTTCGTCATTTAAAAATAATATCTTACCAACTTTTTCACAGTAGTTTTTTACATTTTTACAGTGTAAATATAACTTTTTATCTTTTAATCTTATAATATTTAATAAGCATATAGCCACCTTATCTATTTGTTCCATATTATCAAATACTCTTTTAGATTTTACAGCCCAATCAATTCTATTTTTTAATTCTTGATAAACAATAGGCTTTGATAAAAACACATCTGCCCCAACATTAAATCCTCGCATTCTATCTTCAACCTCATTTAATACTGTTAACATTATAATAGGAATATTTTGAGTTTCTTGAGTTTCTTTTAATTTTTTACATGTTTCAAATCCATTCATTCCTGGTAACATAACATCCAAAAGAATTACATCCGGTTTAACATTTCTAGCTAATTTAAAACCCTCAAATCCATCAAATGCTAAGTATACACAATAGCCCCATGTATATAGTAAATCCTTAATTATTTCGCAATTTTGCTTGTTGTCATCTATAATCAATACTTTATCCATGATTTTCCACTCCATGTTATTGATATTTTAATTTATACTAGGAACTATAGTATCACTATTATCTTCTCTTTGAACTGGTATAGTAACTATAACCTTTGTTCCAATATTTATATTGCTTATCAAAAATATTTCACCTCCATGCATCTCAACTAATTTTTTAGTTAAAGGTAACCCAAGTCCAGTACCTTCATATTTTCTTTCGTAAGAATTATCCACTTGTTCAAACTCATTAAATATCCTCTTTTGATCTTCTTTTTTTATTCCAATACCATTATCTTCAACAATTAATTTAATATAAGCTAAATTTTTAGTAACCTCTATTTGTACTTTTCCACCCTCTTGTGTAAATTTAATTGAATTAGAAAGTAAATTATATAATATTTGTCTTAACTTATTGGCATCAATTTTAATAATAAAATCACTAGGATTTATATTTATATCAATATAAATATTTTTTCGATAAGCTAAACTTTTTACAACTGAAAAGCTCTCAATTATAATGTCTGCAATAGAATATCTTCCTAAAGTGAGTTTCATTTTTCCTGATTCTATCTTAGATATGTCTAAAACATTATTAATTAATTGTAATAAATGATTTCCACTATTTAAAATATTAGTTATATGTTTGAGTTGTTTTGAATTTAATTTTCCGAATATTTCTTCCTTTAAAATTTCAGAACAAGTAATAATTGCACTTAATGGAGTCCTTAATTCATGGCTCATATTAGCTAAAAATAATGATTTAACTTTATCTGCTTTTTTCAAACTTTTTATAGCTTCTCTTAAGTCTTCTGTACGTAACTTAACTTTTTCTTCTAAGCTTTCATTTAATAAAAATAGCTGTCTAGATAATTTTTCTTGTTCTATTTGTTCATATTTTATATTTTTCAAATAAATTTCACGTTCATTTTCTGCATATTTTAAATCATCTGCCATTTTCTTAAATGCCTTAAGTAAAATTATTGTTTCATCTTTATTATCTTCTAAAAATTTTTTATCTATAACAACTTCATTATCGCCTTTTGATATTTGATTTGCCAATTCTGTTGCCTTAATAATTGGTGCAGTTAATTTTCTGGAAACATATTTACAAATAAATAACATTATTACTAAGAAAAAAGCACAAACAAAAATAATTATATTTCTTTGCATATGCATAATAATAGAAAACTTGTCTTCTGGAATGCCAACTCCTAATACAGCTACACATTCTCCATCGCAATTTAATATAGGTTTATCTAAAAATATATGAATTTCTCCATCAATGTTCTGTTTTCCAAAATAAGTTTTTTCTAAGCTATTTAACTCCTTTATTGAAGTAGGATTTAAACTTCCAATATAATTTTCTTTTTTGGGACTTCTAATATTAGATGCTATTCTAATTTCATCAATAGAAATTGCTAAATATGAATTTTTAACATTTTCTGAATATATTTTTGGAAAATAATCATTATTGTTTATTATTGAACCTAAGACTAAGAACCCTAGAAGTTGATCCTCTTTTTTATCATATACTGGAGAAATAGTAATAGATACTAAACTTTTATTTAAATACTCCTTTTCCTCTGTATTGTCTAGCTTTACTTTAAATTCATTATATTCTTTAGAATCATAGTAAAATAAATCATCTAAATTAAATATTTCTTCTGAGATAACAGTTTTATGACATTCTTTAGCCTTGTCCAATAATACATTTAATCTATCTAAATTAGTTCCTTTTATTGATGGATGATTTAATAACAACCTCTTATCATCACTAAATACAAAATATAAATCTATATACTCATATACCTCTCTTAACTCATAAATATCTGCATCTAGTACATTTTTATTTTCTTCTTTTAGTTTACTTTTAAAATCAGAGGAATTAGTTGTTTTTATTGAAATTTTCTCCATTTCATCTAATTGATTTAACATTTGATTTTTTGCAATTATAAAAGCATTTTCTAAATATCCTTGAGCAGATTTATCTATTTGATTATTTAAAATAACATTTGATAATATCAATATTAAAATCATGGGTACAATTACAACTATAGATACAAATACAATACATTTCTTTCTAATAGACATTTGAAGCCTCATAATATTTTATACTATTACTTTTACAAAATATAACTACCTCTAATCTATCTTTCATTTTTAATTTTCTTAATATATTAGTAACATGTGTTTTAACTGTCTTTTCACTTATATTTAACTTCATACAAATTTCTTTATTAGTCATTCCTAAGTTCATTAATTTAACAACTTCCACTTCTCTAAGTGTCAACTTATTTTCTAAAAAAAATAGATCTTCATTAAATTTTTCATTTTCATCTTTTTTTAATTGATTTACTTCTTTATCATTATCTATTAAATTAAATACATTCTCTAACAAAGTTATGATATCGTTTAACTTGCTTTCAGCTACTATTTGTATACCTTTAATAATATTCTCATTTAAACTTTCTTTATCTTCTTCTAAGTAAACTCCTCCCCCTAAACATATGGCTACTAAATCATCACCATAAAATATAGGACATGCGAAATACGTTATCTTCATATAACAAGTATATTTTATAACTTGACCATTTTTCATAACATAATCTATTATCTTTTGTTTTTCTTGCTTACACCTTTCACTATTGTTTTTTATAATATAATTACAAAACAAAGAAGAATTAGACCATACAGTTAACGCCTTTCCTTCTAATGATATTATTCCTAAACTTATATTAAATAAATCTGCATATAAATCTTGAAAGGATTGAATTTTTCTTTTGCCTTTTATTTTAATCCATTTTTCCCCTTTTGAATTTTCACATGTATTCATTTATATACTCACCTCAAATGTATTAATATACTTTAAATTCAATAGGTAGGTTAGTTATTTAAATAGTACCATATTTTGTAAATAGTATCAAAATTTATAATTTAACATCTTAACAATTTATAAAAAATTCTACATTTTAAAAGAATGATGACATAATAGTCTAAACAGTGTCATTAGCTATATATATAAATTTAAGGTAAAAAGGCTATGTTTTAAATGCGTGTTGATATATGCAATAGGTAAAGTGGCATTGTAATTGGACTTTGAGAATTGTTAAGTGAGAATCTAAATTTTATATTTAGCTTTTCGAACTTACTCAGCGAAGAGAAGTGGAAGTTTGATAATCATATTTACTGCTTGTCACAATTTTATATTGTGAGACAGCTAAAATGGGACTATACTCATTTTAGCATTCCTAAGTTCAATTACTCAGTCCACTTTGCTTATGTA
>NZ_JAMQIF010000048.1:0-1194 GCF_023845855.1 Clostridium sp. ZBS2 | reverse complement strand
TGAAAGAACATTCTTTCAAAATGAAACTCGCTCAGGTAAACTGAGGAGTACAAGATTCTTAACCAAATCAAGATTTGGAGAATCATAGCATCTGGTGATGATGGCATGGAAGTAACACTCCTACCCATTCCGAACAGGAAAGTTAAGATCCATAGCGCCGAAGGTACTGCACGGGAGACTGTGTGGGAGATTAGGACGTTGCCAGGTAAGCTTAAAGAGATAGTTATAACAACTATCTCTTTTTAGTATATAAAAATAGATTAAAGTGATGTTAATAACAGGTAGAAAGAAAACTTTAGCATTAATAAGTGAATACGCTCATATATTAATTTAAATTCAATCGCTATTCATCGTGAGTGTAAGAAATTTTAATGGATATTGTTCGTTGTTAATATTAATCTTGTTATAATTTGAAAGTAAGAGTAATTAAGTGCATAGAAGATTATTAAATAACTTCTCAAATTGAATTTATATAAAAAATAGTTAAGTATTAAATAATAATTTGAGTTGTTTTACAAGATTATTATTTAATTAGTAATAGTTATTTTTTATAATTTTATGTTAGTGTAATATTATTTTAATTTTAAATAGTATTACACTTTTTTATTTAAATTTATGATCTACTGATTATCTATAAATATAGTTAGAAAACAAAGTTAAAAATAAAAATATGTAATTAAGAAATAACAAATTTTTAAAATTAATGATACATTTTAATACTAATAAATTAAATTTCGACAAAAGTATTGAAAATCAATCTATTAATATGGGTAGATTAAGAGTAAATAATCATTTTAAAATGATTATTTATATAAAAATATTAAGTAAAAATAATAAATTATATATAAATAAAATAAGTAACTCATATATTTTTGTAAATATATGTATTATTTATTCAAAAATACTAGATTAACTTATCCAAGTGTATCAGTAGTAGCATTATGTAGCATTTTAAATAAAAAACAAGAAAATAAGATATAATTTCAATGAATAGTAATAAATGTATTATAACTAGTTAATATATCATGGTAAGATAAAACACGTCGCTGAGAGATGCGGCAAACAAGTAAGAATAAAGTTAAGAAATTAAATTTCAACTTATTAAAAAACTTGTTGACAGAAAAGAAATCAAATGTTAGACTGAGTAAGTCGCTTAAGGGTGACACAGTAAAACAAAAGAAAATTTGGTCTTTG
>NZ_JAMQIF010000047.1:0-2949 GCF_023845855.1 Clostridium sp. ZBS2 | reverse complement strand
TATAGTATGTATTATAATATATTTATATAAGAATATTATAATACATACTATATGAAAACGTTTAAAGAGAAGGGGTTTTGATAATGAGAGATTTTATGAGACGTATTTATTTTAAACCAATTGCAATTATTCTTACTATATTACTTATTCAATTTGCCTTTATTTTTTATTTACCTTGCAAAGATTCTTATATTGCTTATGCTGATGAGGTATTACATAAAGATGACACAGAGAAATCTGATGAATTATCTGCAAATTTAATTGGAAAATCTATAGAATTAATGAATGGTGAAAATATTTTAAGTACTTATGAATGTAATGGGGATGATATTACTTTAAAAGAGTCCAATGAAAATGATATTGTTAAAGAAAATGGTAATACAGAAAACACTGAATCAAAGGATGATGAAACTATAGGGCATGGGAGTAACACAGATGGCAGTGAACAGGGTGGAACTAGTGGGAATGAGCCTTCAGATGGAAATGATGAAGATGTACCACCAGAAATAGATGATAAAAAGGAAGCTATAGTACCTTTAATAAATTCTTTTGCAGAAGATATGGGGAAAAATTATGAAAAGCTTACTGTAAGTGCAGCTAATATAAATGCACAAGGAGAATATACATTTATTATTTTAGCAAGTGATAAACTTAATTTATGTAATCATTCTGCAACAAATAGTACTTTAAATAAATGGTTTATACCATTAATAGAACTAAGCAAAGGTGAACAAAAATTAGCTTATAGTGTTGACGGAAAAAAATTTTATGAACTTAGTTTAGATTCAAATAATAAAATACCATATTATATGAGAGCAAATATAACAGGAGCACCTAATTATACTGAAAAAGAACGTGATAGTATTCTTTATTTTAAGTATGCAGAGGATAGTGATGATACAGCAATAAAAATTAGAATTCATTATATACCATCTGCAAATGCCAATGATAATAACAACTCAAGTAATATTAGTGGAGATATATTAAAATCTGTATCTATATATGGAACTGAGAGGGTAGGAAATACTTTAAGAGCTAAGGTTAAATATAGCGATAATACAAACAAGCCTAAGGTTTCATATCAATGGTTAAGATGCAAAGATAAAAATGGAGAATATAAAGAGATAGATAATGCAGATAAAGAAGAGTACAAGCTTAAGAGTAATGATAAGGGATATTATTTAAAAGTTAAGGTGACTATATCTGGAGAAATTAGTGAAAATAAAGAAAGTGACAGAACTGAAATAATTAAAGAAAAGTTAAAAGACAATTCTTCAAACAGTAATTCTTGGAATAGTAGCTCAAATAAATATAATAGTGGAATAGTAGTTAATACAGATAAAACAAGTGATGATCAAATGTATTTAAATACTTCATATTCAAGTAAGGTTGATAAAGAAATATTTGATTTAACTAAGGAATATGAATATGAAAAATTAATTCTTGAGGGAAGTAATTATGTATGGAATTTTAATGCTTCAGATTTAAAAAATGTGTCTCAAATGGATGATAGTTTTGATTCTGAAATACAAACAAAAACACAAAATGATTCAGAAGTAGTTATAAACTTTAAACATCATGGAGTTTTACCAGGAAAAGCAACTGTTCAAGTTAATGTTGGTGATGAATTAAATGGTGATAACAGATACTTATACTATTATAATGAAGAAACTAATTCATTAGAGTTAATATCATCAAATATAAGTGTTAAAAAAGGAAAAGCTACATTTACTATAACACATTGTTCTAAATATATATTATCAGCAAGTCCAAATGCAGACAGCAACGTATCAACAGATGATTATAATACAACTATAGAAACATCAACACAAAACAATTATATAGATAATGTAGTTAATTTTGATAAAAATTCTAATGATGTTAATTTTAATAATATAGATTCATCAAATTTAATATGGAAAGAATCTATGGACGGAAAGTGGTATCTTAGTAGAAATTCATTTATAATGACAGGATGGCAAAAAGTAGATAATAATTGGTACTATTTTAATGAATTTGGAGTTATGCAAAAAGGTTGGATTAATTCAAATAGTAAATGGTATTATTTAGATAATAATGGATGTATGGTTACAGGATGGATAGAATCAAATAATAATTGGTACTATATAAATTCTAACGGAGAAATATCTACTGGGTGGAAAGAATTTAATAAAGTATGGTATTACTTTAATACAAATGGAGAGATGCAAACAGGATGGCAATATATAGATTATAGATGGTACTATTTATATCCAGATGGAGCAATGGCATATAACGTAGAAATTGATGGTCGTGTATTAAACAACAATGGAGCTGCTAGGTGATGTAGTGAAAAGTGGATAGTGGAAAGCTAAGAAATATGCTTGTCCCTAATGTGAGATGATATCTTATATTAGGGATTTTTTATAGAATTTTGATATATGCAACATGTGAAGCAACATTGAAATTGTATTTTAAAAAGCATTAAGTAAGAATCTAAATGGTGTTATACAGTGCATAGAAAGTATATGTTTTTTGCACAATGTTGATATTTTAGTATAAGAGCATAGTGGCATTGAAATTTGATTTTTTACAACTCTTAATGAAGCCCTGTTGAATTAATTTAGAATATAATTGAGAATTAAGCAATATAAAATCAGTATATGTCTTTGTAAAATGTTGATATATGCAATAGGTGAAGCGACATTGCAATTGAATTTTGAAAAGTATTAAGTAAGAATTTAAATGTTGTTATAAAGTGCATAGAAAGTATATGTTTTTTGTACAATGTTGATATTTTAGTATAAGAGCGCAGTGGCGTTGGAATTTGATTTTTTACAACTCTTAATGAAGCCCTGTTGAATTAATTTATAATCTAATTGAGATTTAAGCAATATACAATAATTATATGTCTTTGTAATATGTTGATATATGCAATATGTGAAGCGCCATTGCTATTGAATTTTGAAA
>NZ_JAMQIF010000046.1:0-4091 GCF_023845855.1 Clostridium sp. ZBS2 | reverse complement strand
GTATTTTTTAATTCTTAATTAAGTATTTAATTTAAAATATAAAAATAGATTCTACAAAATATATTTTATACTAAATAACATAATTAAAACAATTAAATTACCTAATATCATTATATCTATAGAGTCTAAAATACTTCATATTTAAATATGTGTTCATATATGCAATATGTAAAGTGGCATTGTAATTGGACTATACTCATTTTAGTATTCCTAATTTCAATTACTCAGTCCACTTTTCTTATACATATATCAAAACTATATTAAAATATAACCTTGTTATTAAACAATATTACATCATCATACCTACTCCTGGTCCTAATGGTAATTTAAATATAAACCAAACTATTAATAATAGACTCCATCCAATTAAGAATACTAATGAATATGGTACCATTGTTGATATAAGAGTTCCTACTCCACTCTCTTTATCATACTTTTCTGAGAAAGCAACTACTAACGCAAAATAATTCATAAGAGGAGAAATAATATTAGTTGTAGAATCTCCTATTCTATATGCCATTTGAGTTAATTCTGGTGAGTAATTTAATCCCATTAACATAGGTACAAATATAGGTGCCATAATTGCCCATTTAGCTGATGCAGATCCCATAAATAGATTTATGAATGCAGCAACTACTATAAATCCTAATAATAAAGGTATGCCTTGTATTCCTGTAGATTGTAAGAAGTTAGCTCCTTTTACAGCTATTATTGTTCCTAAATTACTATGTGCAAAGTACGCAACGAATTGAGATGCAAAAAATACTAATACTATGTATCCACCCATTGCCGCCATACTTTTTCCCATTAAATCAATAACTTGCTTGTCATTTTTAATTGTTCCCGCTCCAACACCATATGCAATACCTGGTATTAAAAATACTATTGCAATTATAACAACTATAGAATCCATAAATGGTGATTTTAAAATCTCTGCTGTTTCTGGATTTCTTAGTATTCCGTTAGATGGAACAACTAATATTGCTAATAAAATTAAAGTTAATACAAATGCAATACCCGCAAATAATAAACCTCTTTTTTCTTCTTTACTAATCTTTATAACTTCTTCTTTTTCTTCTTCACCCTTATATTTTCCAAGTCTAGGTTCAACTATTTTTTCAGTAACTATTGTACCTAAAATTGTTATAAGGAAAGTTGATACTATTAGAAAGTACCAGTTTGATGTAATTTGAACATCATATCCAGCTTGAGATATTTTAGCTGCTTCTGTTGTAATTCCTCCTAATAAAGCATCAGTTGGTCCTGGTAATAAGTTTGCACTGAATCCACCTGAAACACCAGCGAATGCTGCTGCAATACCAGCTAAGGGATGTCTACCAAAACTCCTGAATATAACTGCTCCTAATGGTATTAACACAACATATCCTGCATCAGAAGCTATATTAGAAACTACCCCAGCAAATACAACTACCATAGTTATAAATCTTTTTGGTGTACTTGTTACTAATTTTCTTAATAATGTTGAAATTAAGCCACTACCTTCCGCAACTCCAACGCCTAATAATGCAATTAATACTGTTCCCAATGGTGCAAAACTTGTAAAGTTATTAATTGCACTTGTGAACATATATCTAATTCCTTCTGGTGTTAAAAGACTCACTACTCCAACAGTAAATTCTTTTAATTCCATAGTGGTTCTATCAATTCCTTCATAACTTACACTAACCCCTGCTAAATAAGCAATGTGTGATATTATCATTAAGGCTGCACAAAATATTACAAATAATGTAGTAGGATGCGGAAGTGCATTACCTATCTTTTCCACCCATGTAAGTATCCCAGACTTACGTTTATTGTTTTCCATAAGTTCCTCCTTGGTAAAATGTAAAAATCATTTTTTTAATTTAAGAAATTTTTATATACATATATATTCATTATATTATTAAATCATATTTTTATCAATAAAATTACCTCGGATTTGATAAAAAACAGTGATAAAAAGTATAAATTTTTAATATTATAGCATTATTTTGATTTTTTTTGCATTTAAAAAATTCATTTTTGCAGTTTTTCCTAAAAATAAAAGCTTTAAGATTNNTCTTAAAGCTTTTATTTTATTTGTTATTAAAATTCCAAATGTACCTCCACATGTATCAATCAACACATCTCTAAAAGCACCTTCTCTTCCTGGCACAAATACTTGATGTATTTCATCAGAACAAGCATATAAAAATACTAACATCATTCCTAATAACCTTATTTTTTGTCTAGTATATTGAATTTCTAAAACATTTAATATTAATATACCTAATATCATATATTCCAAAAAATGTGCAATTTTTCTAACAATAAAATTAGCTAATTCTCCAAAGATACTATTCATATTTATTCCTAGTTGCGTTAATATCATAATTGCTGAACTACTTTGTTTATCAGATACAACTGCTGGTTGATTAGACATAACAAATATAATAATCATCCATAATATTAACAAAATCCAGTTAATTGCTTTTCTTTTATCAAATGTACTTTTAATTTCTTTCATTAGTCACTCCATTACATTATATTTAATATAAGACTATGCTTATAAATATGTGTTGATATATGCAATAGGCAAAGTGGCGTTCAATTACTCAGTCCAATTTGTTTATGCATATATCAGCACTTTACTAAAACATAACCTTATATTATTATACACCAAGTATAATTGTATTAAAATACTTTACTATATCTTGCTGAATCTAGCTTATTCACACATATATTTATTTATGTAAGCTAATGATTCTTCTAATAATTCATGACCTTTTTCTAAGCCTTCAACCTTTAATTCCAAATTACAAACTCTTTGATCCACTTGATGCATTAAATCCTTTATATCATGTAACAATTTTGCTTCATATGTTACTTGAACACCATCACTATCTATAAATACCTTTTCTGGTGGTGCACCACATTTAGTACATTTTGCGTATATATCATCATTATCTAAATCCTTAAAAACTTTAAATTTACTATTATTACATGATGAACAGCTTGATAATATTTTAAAATCATAACTATTATTATCATAGTAGTACTCTTTATTACATTCACTACATACTAATTTTATTTTATTATCTTTGCTATTTATATAAAATTTATTTCCACTACATCCGTCTTTTTCACACACAATAGTTCTAACCATATAACTTCACTCCCTATTTTTAATAAATCATTTCCTTATAAATTTAATATGTTATTTGCCAATAAAATATTACTAAAAGTCTTATTTATAATAAGTAAAATATCAATACTGTTTTAAAATAATAGCTATTAATGTTAGTTAACAGTTTATTTCATAAGTCTGAAATTTTCTTACTTAAAAAATCTATAATTTTAATCATATATAAATAAAATAATTTATTAATAAATTTACTATTATATGAACAAACTATTATTGCTATATGTTTAAATACTACTTTTTAATATCAATCTTTATCTGCATTAAATAAATTATATGTAATAAGGAGTGATCATATGAAAAAAATATTAATTATAATTACAAGTTTATTCTTAGCAATATCTTTAACATGTTGTAATAATAAAAGTGCGTATAAAGATGGAATCTATATAGGTGAAGGTAATATGTATTCAGATGGATATGATGATGTTACTGTAAATGTTGAACGTGGTAAAATAGTAGATATAGTCATTCGTCATTTAGATACTAATGGAAAAGAAATTAATTATGAAGAATGGACTGGAGAAAATATCAATGGAAAAACAAATCCTAATATACAAAAATATAGAGCTGATACAATAAAAGAAGTATTAGCTAATCAGTCAGCAGATATAACTATCATTAATGACATTAATGATATATCTTCTAATTGGAAAGTAGCTATAGCAGATGCTCTAGAAAAAGCAAAAAAATAAGCTATGAATATTCATAGCTTATTTCTATTAAATGGTGGAGATAAAGAGATTCGAACTCTTGACCCCCTGCGTGCAAGGCAGGTGCTCTCCCAACTGAGCTATACCCCCATAAATGGTGGACCTTCAGGGACTCGAACCCCGGACCTACCGGTTATGAGCCGGTTGCTCTAACCAACTGAGCTAAAGATCCTTTTATTACCTGGCAACGTCCTAAT
>NZ_JAMQIF010000045.1:3461-31663 GCF_023845855.1 Clostridium sp. ZBS2 | reverse complement strand
TACATCTCATGTTAATGTTATAATCACTAAATCACAATAATATTATTAAACGAATTTAAATACATCTCTTATGTTAGTGTTAGTTAAAGGTATATTCATCTACTATTTTAATTTTTTATTACTTTGAATTTTTATTTTTTCAATCTCAATTTTAAAATCTTCTTGACTAGTTTTTTATTTAATGTTTTTATTATTTTTCATTCCATATCCTCCTTATATTTTCATTTAATAAAATTTCATTGTTAAATAAGTTTATGTGGTATAGTAATAATTATTAACTCATTCATACTTTTTTATTCTATAATTTCTTGTTGTTTATAAAAAATAGGGGCCTTATCAGATTAGAGTTTTTCAAACTCAATCTGATAAGGCCTTTTTAATTTTCAAAGATTTTATTCATTAAGTTTTATGTATTTAATTCTAAATAATTTATTTTTGAGTATAACAAATATAGGGTAAGCTAATATTATCCGTATTTTAACTGTTTTTCTTTAATTACGAAGCTTGCTAGCTCACCGTTGCGCCCTTTGAAGGGTTTTATTGATTAATATTATGCTCAAAAAGGAGAATTCAAATTAATGAATTCTCCTTTTTTCCGGCTAGTATCAAATTTATTTTGATACAGTCCCTAATAATGAGATTTTATTTTACTTTTCTTTATGAAATATCATCTAAAAATTATCTACTCATTTTCATATAAAATAGCACATTACTTAAAATACAGACTTCAAAATTACATTAATAATACAATATATCCTCTAGTAAAAATTCCTCTTACCCTTTAGTAACTTTAACTTCTTTACCTTTAAATACAATTGCTAGTTTTATTATATTTGTTATTCCTTTTTCTAAAAGTTCAGTTTCATATTTCTTTTCTTCAATTTGAGTTAAAGCTATATTAGTGGCCTCATCTATTGTAGCATTTGAAAACTCACTTACTTTCTTAAACTCTATTATAACTCCCAGTTTTGAAATATTTTTGGGGATTATCATTACATCATATCTTCCATATCCACTTTCTTTATTTGACTTCACTTCATATTCATCACTTATAGATATGAGCATACCAAGTACAAACGCATGATATACTTTTTCAGGCTCTTTACCAGATACATCAAAATAACTTATATTATTTACAACAAATTCACTAAATACCTCATTAAAAATTTCTACATCACCAGATATTAGTGAATTTATCATAGCTATATATTTTTCATTGGTCATTGATTCCTTAAACCACTTTTTAATTAAATTTTCATAAAACACATGAACTTCTTCATTTGGGATCTTAAGTTCACAATACACTCTACCCCTTTTTACTTCCGTTTTTACTGATTTCAGATATCCACTTAAGGTTAAAAAACTCCATAAATTTTCATTTGATTCCTCAACTTCACTCATTATTATATTATCATCAATAATTTTGTTTATAGAATTTCCTCTTATTAACTCTTCTAATTCAACTTTTATGTCACTATTTCCCTTAAGTAATAATCTCTTTATCAAATCATTACTGCTACTATTAATCCAGTAAGGTCTAAATCCCTCTCCACAATTTTTTATATAATTTAAAACAGACCAAGGATTATAAATAGTTTCTCCACCAAATTTATATCCATTGTACCATATTTTCACATTTTCTTTATCATAACTTAAATTATAATAGTTTATTAGCTCTTCTACTTCATATTCTGTAAATCCAAATTTATCTTTAAAATTACATCCCAAAATTGTATCTACTTCTAAATTGTTTAAACCAGAAAAAACACTTTCTTTAGCTATTCTAAGAATTCCGGTAACTAGCGCTTTTTCTAAATATACATTGTCTTTAAGTGCACATGTAAGCATTATTCTCATAAAAGATATCATTTTTTCATAATAACCTTTTAAATATCCTTCTTGGATCGGCACATCATATTCATCTATAAATAACATAACTCTATTATCATAATGCTTATGCATACATTTCATCAAAAAATTAACTCCATCACAAGTATCTGTAAATGAAGCACTTTTACTCAATATATCATAATATTTTTTCTTATCTAACTCGCTTAATTTATCACTTTCTAAAAGATACTCATGATTTTCAAATAAATTAGCCAATAATAACTTAATTCCTTCTTCAAATTTATCATAACTATCATATTGTTGATTTTTAAATGTAAGAAAAATCGTAGGATATTGTCCTTGTAACTTCATTATATTATCTTCATTTTCTATTTTTAACCCTTTAAATAAAGTTTTAGTTTTGTTCTTAGTTTTTATATCAAAAAAGTATTTAAGCATACTTAAATTTAGAGTTTTACCAAATCTTCTAGGTCTAGGTGTTAATATTACTTTAGATCCATTTTGCATAAATTCTTTTATAAGTAAGCTCTTATCTACAAAGTAATTATCATTTTCTATTAATTCTTTAAAATCTGATAATCCTACACTTATGTTTTTTTTCAATGTATGCACCTTCCTTCTTCTATTATTTTCTATTTAAATGCCATCATCTCAAAGTTAATCAATCCATTATTAGAGGAACCCCTTCAACATATTTTATTTAAATACATCCCATGTTAAAGTTAATCATTGAAAATAAGCTATTATTGAAATTTAAAAAATCTTCTAATACAGTAATAGTAACACATTACAAAAATTTTACCAAGTGATTTGAAAATGTTAGCTACATCATTTATCATCTTATAAATTTCTTCAATTTGATTATTCTTTTGTGTATTTTATTTCCTGTGAATATTTAATTATAAAAGAATAAGAGCCTACATTACATAGACTCTCATTCGTATCTCATATTAATTTTTAAGCTCTGTACTAAATATGTATTCGTATATTCAATAAGTTAAGTTCAATTACTCAGTTCACTTTACTTATGTATACATGAACACTTTGCTAAGATAGATCTTATTTTAAAAATACACTAATCTTAGAATATACTTACGTAAATTAAAGCTCCTGCTATTGCTCCTAATATTGGTGCTACTACTGGTATCCATGCATAGCCCCAATCTGAAGTACCTTTATTTGGTACTGGCAATAAAAAGTGAGCAAGTCTTGGTGCTAAATCTCTAGCTGGATTTATAGCATATCCTGTTGGACCTCCTAAACATAATCCCATTGCTAATATTATTACGCCTATAGCTACTGGTTGAGTTCCATTTACAAATGGTTGTGCTGTTGTTCCCATTATTGCAAAAACTAATATAAATGTTCCCACAAACTCAGTTATAAAGTTAAATACAGGTTTTCTTATTTCTGGAGCTGTACAAAACACTCCTAATTTTGTAGCTTGATCTTCAGTTTCTTGAAAATGATTATAGTAAGAAACAAGAACTAAAGCTGCTCCTATAAATGCTCCTATAAGTTGTGCTGCTATATACATTGGAACATCAGCCCATGCAAATTTTCCAACAGTAGCTAATGCTATTGTAACTGCAGGGTTAAAATGCGCTCCACTAATATTTCCAAACATATATACTGGAATTGCAACAGCTACAGCCCATCCGCTTGATATAACCATCCATCCTGAATTTTGACCCTTTGTTTTCTTAAGTATTACGTTAGCTACAACAGCATCTCCTAATAATACTAATATTAAAGTTCCAAACATTTCCGCAAAAAATGTTGCCATGTTCATTATATTAGTCCTCCTAAAATCTTATGTTTTTCTATTAATTTATCTTATGAATTTATATAATTTCATTTAAAGAACCCCTTTAAAAGTAAAGGGGTTCTCATAATAGTTATGTATTATCTACTTTTTAATTATCTTAAAATGCAGCTTTAAATATTGCAACTATATCTTTTTCGTTTCCTTTTCTTGGGTTACTGAATGCATTACCATCTTTTAATGCCATTTCAGCCATGTATTCGAAATCTTCTTCTTTTATTCCCATTTCTTTTAAGCTTGTAGGAATTCCGATATCAGTTGAAAGTCTGAACATAGCATCTATAGCTTTTTCTGCTGCTTCCATAACTGATAATCCTTGTATGTTTTCTCCCATGAATTCTGCTATATCAGCAAATTTTTGTGGGTTTGAGATTAAGTTGTATTTTTCAACATGTGGAAGAAGCATAGCATTAGCTACTCCATGTGGCATGTCGTATAATCCACCTAGTTGGTGAGCCATAGCATGAACATATCCTAAGTTAGCATTGTTGAATGCCATACCAGCTAATAATGAACCGTATGCCATGTTTTCTCTTGCTACTAAGTTTTCACCTAAAGCAACTGCTTGTCTTAAGTTGTTTGATATTAATTTTATTGCTTGTATAGCAGCAGCATCAGTTACAGGGTTTGCATCTTTTGATACATAAGCTTCGATAGCATGAGTTAATGCATCCATTCCTGTAGCAGCTGTTAAACCTGCAGGTTTTTTAACCATTAATTCTGGATCGTTGAATGAAGCTAATGGTAAGTTTCTCCAGCTAACTATAACATATTTAACTTTAGTTTTAGTGTTAGTTATAACACAGTGTCTTGTAACTTCACTTGCTGTTCCAGCTGTAGTGTTAACTGCAACTATTGGTGGAAGAGCTTTAGTTAAAGTTTCTATTCCAGCATATTCATAAAGATCTCCTTCATGAGTAGCAACTATACCAATACCTTTACCACAGTCATGAGCACTTCCGCCTCCAACTGTAACTATCATATCACATTTTTCTTCTTGGAATATTTTTAATCCATCAGCAACATTAGTATCTTTTGGATTTGGTTCAACTGCATCATAATATGCAACTTCTATTCCAGCTTCTTGTAATGATTTAACAGTTAATTCTACTGCTCCACCTTCCATGCTTCTTAAAAATTTATCTGTTACTATTAGAGCTTTTTTTCCGCCTAATATTTGACATCTTTCTCCTACTAATTTTACACATCCAGCTCCCATAAAGTTAACACTTGGTACTAAATAATCGTACATTCTCATTGTAAATTCCTCCTATTAGTTAATCATATATTTAATCTTTTATATATTAATTTAAAATATATTTGCATTGTTAATACTATAGATATTTTTACTTGTTAAAAGCATCTACTGCAGCTTGAGCTATAGCCATATCTTCTTCTACAGTTCCACCACTTACTCCAACAGCTCCTACAACTTGACCATCAACTATTATTGGTAGTCCACCGCCAAATGGAACTATTCTGCAATTGTTTGTAAGTTGAAGTCCATAAAGACTTTGTCCTGGTTGTACACATTCAGCTATTCCATGGCTTCCTTGCTTTAAACATGCTGCTGTATAAGCTTTGTTTATTGCTATGTCAATGCTTGTTATGAAAGCATCTTCCATTCTGTGCATTAACATTAAGTTTGCTCCAGCATCTACTGCTGCAAAAATTACTGGTACATTCATGCTAGCTGCTTTTTCTTCTGCTGCTTTAGCCATTTCTTTTACTATTTCTAAGCTTAATTGTTTTATTTCATTTAACTTTTTCATAAATTAATCCCCCTAAACTATTTTTCTTCATTATATCTAGCAAATGCATATAAAACGTCTGATAGTCTATTTATATACATTTTAACTGGCTCATTAACATGTTCCTCTTTACTAAGTGTAGCAATTATTCTTTCTGCTCTTCTAGTTACAGTTCTTGCTACATGTAAAGCTGCTGATATTTTATTTTTTCCTGGAGTTACAAATCCATTAAAAGGTCCTGCAAGCTCCATATATTTATCTATTAGAACTTCTAGTTTTTCTATATCTTCATCTGTTATTACTTCTTTTAAATATGTTAATCCCTTTTCATCACTAGCAAGTTCTGCACCTAATACAAATAATTTCTTTTGTATTTCTTGGAGTGCATTTTTTTCTTCTTTATCTTCACTCTCAGCATAAGCTAAGCCAATGAATGAAATAACTTCATCAACAGTTCCATATGCTTCAACTCTTAAACTATCTTTATCTACTCTACTGCCACCATATAAAGCGGTAGTTCCTTTATCACCTGTTTTAGTATAAATTTTCATAATACAACTACTCCTTATACTCTACTTAAAAGCAATTCCCTTAACTAATCTTCCTGCATTAGCTCCTAAAGCTCTTAAAACTTTATCACCATCATCTAGACTAACAGTAAACAAAGGTTCATATTTTTTAAGTTTATTTAAAGTTAATGTTACTTTTCCACTTTTATCGATACCTATACCTACTGCTAATTTTGAATCTTGTGAAGCTATATGACTAAGCTCTTCTGAACTTAAGGAATCTTCTTTACTTGATACCTTACAAGGTATTCCTTCTTCTTCTAATCCCCATAAAATTTCATTGAATATAGTTAAGTCTTCTAATGTTGAACAATGATAAAGACATATGGTTGGCATGTCATATTTAAAATGTCTCATCATCATTACTTAATTTCTCCATTTCCATTAAAAGCTAATACAAGTCCTGTAGCTACAGCATTTCTTGGACCTTCTGTTCCTCTGATATTTCCTCTTCCAGCTACTACTCCATATTGTGATAAAGCATTAGTTACTACTTGAGGAACTTCGAAATCTAATGAAGATCCACCTACTAATACAACAAATTCAATGTCTCTTATATTTCCTGTAGGTGATACTATTTTTAATGCTCTTAAGCAGTTAGTTACAAACACCTTTTCTTTAGCACATTTTCTTATGTTCCTAATTTTTTCTAAAGAATTTTGTCCATCTATTGGCACAAGCATTCCATCTTTTAAGATTACAACCTTAGCAAAAACTTCTGGTTCTAATGGCTTTTCGAAAAACTCTACTGTTCCATCTTCATGTCTTATATGGAATAAGCTTTCTACCTTTGCTAATGGATGTTTTTTAATATCTTCAGCTAAATTGAAATCCTCTAATCCAAGTTCTGACTTTATAAGCATAGTTACCATGTTACCTGCTCCAGCCAAATGGATTGAACAAATTTCTCCTTGCTTATTTATTATTGATGCATCAGTAGATCCTGCTCCCATATCTAAGATTGCAAGTGGTGTACTACTCCCTGGAGTTGTTAATGCTCCTCTTATAGCCATATCAGCTTCTACTCCGCCAACTTCAACAGGAACATTTAATTGTCCTTGTAATTTATCTGCAATCATCTGCATTTGAAGTTTATCAGCTTTAACCATAGCAGCTATTCCTACTGCATTTTCCATTGAGAATTCTGCTGCAAGACCACCTTTTACCATTTGAGGTATAAAAGTATCAACTGCTAATAAGTCTTGAATTGTGATATCTGATATTTTTTGCTTTGTAAGATTTGCCATTACTTGTCTTACTCTTTCTAACATTCCACCAGCATTTGTACCAGCTTCGCCTTTAACATCTTGAATTGGAACACATAAGTTAACTGCATCCATTATTTTTTCTGCACCATGCTCTACATCTACAACTTCTTTTCTTTTTAATCCATTTATATGGATTTTACCTGCAGGTATACTTTTTTCTTGAACATCACCTTTAGGTGTTTTTATTACTACTGCAGATCTATTTCCTATTAAAGCTCTAGATATTGGTACTATCATTTTTGTTTCTTCTGATGTTAAATTAAACACTGTAGCAATACCGTATGGATTAGATAAAGTTTCAACAACATCACCTTGTGCAGCAACCTCTACTGCAGCTTTCATTCCTACTGGAACTTTTTCTAAAAACATTACTTCATCTACTATAGGTATTTTCTTTTCTAATCTATTATTAATTAGAACTCCATCATCTCTTTGAACTATTGCTGATGTTATGTTTATACCTCTTTGAGTTGCAGCATTAATTCTAGCTGCAGCCTCTAAGAAGTTAACTCTATTTAAAATTAACGGAATAAATTGATTTTCTTCAATTTTATCTACTTCTAAGTTGTCTAAATCTTCAATATATATAGTTTTTCCTATTCCAGTACCTACACCACCTGGAGTAGATGGATTATGTCCAATCATTGTAGATTCTGTTATTATAGTTTCAGTAATAGTTTCCATAGCAACATCACCTATAACAGGGGCTGCTTCATTGATTCTAACCAAGTTCAAATCTTTAAGTTCTAAATTTACTTTTTTTAAAGCTCCTTTTAAAGAGGAAAATACTCCATCTATGTTTTCTTCAGTGCCTTTTATTCCTGTTGTTGGAACTATGCCACTTGAAAGAAACTCTACGTTTCCATTTTCAACCTTTGATAACGCCACTTCCGTTGTAGCATTACCAATGTCTACACCTGCAATTATTTTCATTAAATTTCCTCCTTAATTCAAAGCCAATTATTCTTGTCTTAACTTTTGTCTTGCCTCATAAACTTCAATAGCTTCTCTTACGAAATCAGCATTAACTTTTGCTCCATAAACTGTTTCAAGTTCTTCAGCTATTGCAAAAAGTTCTTCTTTTGTTGAACGATTTGGTCTTAATGCATTATATATTTCAAGAATTCTATCATCTGGAACTTTTATAAGTTCTGCTGCTCTTCTAAAGTTTCTAGCTATAGCATCTCTCTTCATACCTTCAGCAATTTGAGCTTGCATTTCTAAAGTTTCTGGTGATATTCTAACGTCTTCTGCTTTAATATCTCCTTTTAATACATTCTCTAGAGTTATATCTTGTAGATTTTTTCCTGTTGGTGTCTTTATGCTTTCAGGTCTTTTTGTAGCCAAAGGATAATCTTGTGGATTCATTTTTCTTTGTTCCATAAAAGTTATTCTCCCTTCAAATTAAAATTTAACTTCAATTTCTATTGGTTTTGCTCCAATTTCTACATGTTTAGTTTCTTTTATGTGAAATAGGGCAGCTATTGCCATAAACTTAGGTCTAACCATTTGATCATTCTTTGTAGGAACTGGTGTTGGTGATTCTCCCTTAGCATATTTTGCTGCATTCTTTCCTATTAATCTATAAGTTTCTAGTGTTAATAGTGGTGCTTGTGGGAATAATTCTAAGTTATTTAAAGGAAGTAAATCTTTTTGATGGATAACTGTTGTTCCTTTTGATTGTATTCCTATACCTATTCCTGATCCACTTAGTTTTGCTGCATCATTTGATATAAATGAAACGTCAGATGTTCTTATTACTCTAACAACACGAGCCTTTAGTCCTTCTTCTTCTATTCCAGCTATAATTTCTGTTAATATATCATTGTGTGATACATTAACTAATGTCTTGCTTTGAAACTTAAGGAAAGCTGGTGCTAATCCTATAACAACTTCATCTACCTTAGTTCCAACTTTTGCTTCTCCTACTTCAGTAAGCTGAAGCTTTGGTATAACATATTGATTTGTTGTATTTTCCATATTGCTCACCTCTACCCTTACTCTATATCTTCTGGTTTTATTACGTTAGGGATGTTCTTTATTTCTTCCCATCTCTCTGGACTAATTCTATAACCAGTTCCTGGTCCCATATAGTCATTTTTATCATTAACTGCACTTATAACATCAAAATCATTATCTAATATAGCTGATGTTTGTAAATAGTCTCCAGTTACTCTTTGCTTAAGCATGTTTAATATGTTACCTGCAACATCATCAAATCCACCAGTGCTTAATGCTTTAACTATATCTAATCCACTTACTCTCTTCTTAAGCATTTCTTCTGCTGCCTTTAAGTCTTCAACTATATTTCTTTCAGGCATATCTTTACTTCCATGAGCATAAGTTGCTGCTTCAACTTCTTCATCGGTTATAGCAGGGAAGCCTAATTCTCTAAATACTGCTTGTATTGCTTTTGCTGCTTTATTTCTAATTGCAATTGTTTCTTCTTCTGATACTGGTCTTAATCCACCATCTACCATTAAGTCTCTTTGAAGAACGTTGTAATCATCAAAGTCTTCAGCATCAAAGTTTGAACCTGCAAACATGTTATCATAGTTTGGAACTGCACTATATCCTGAGAATATGAAGTCTGTTCCTGGTAGCATTTGCATTAATGTTCTTGCTGTTCTTCTTATATCTGAATGTGAGAAAGTTTGGTCATTTGCTGACGCAACTTCTATATCAAGCATTGCTGCTATTAAGTTTTCAGCAAGTACTGCTCTTATTCCTGATGGAACTGCTCCTGTCATACCTATACAACTAACTGCACCATTTTGAAGTCCTTGAACTCCAGCACCCTTAGTTATATATATACATCTTGACTCTAGGTAAAGCATTGATTTTCCTTCTGAATATCCCATTAATGCTTCTGAACCTGTACCTGATGTATATCTCATTTTAAGACCTCTTGAAGCATAAGCTGATGCTAAGAATGCCTTTGACCATGGAGTATCATCTCCATCTGTAAATACTGCTTCAGTTCCATATACTGAAACTGTTTCTGCATAACTTGTAAGTCCTCTCATACCAAGGTCAAGTTCTGTAGCTTCTTCAACTGAACATTGAGTTAAAACTCCTCCACGACCTACTTGTGAACCTATTAATATAGCTAATGCATTAAATGGAGCATATCTAACTATACCAACTGTAGTTTCTTGTTCTGAAAATCCTCTTATCCCTGCTTCTGCTGCATCTGCTGCAATTTGAACTGGGTTATCTTTTAAGTTTGTAACGTGACATTGATTTGAAGGTGTTTTTCTTGCTCTCATTTTTTGAAGAGCCATCATCATTTCAACAACATTCATGTGTGACACAACTTCTACTACCTTAGCTGGAGTTATAGATGTTGTTATGTCAACTATCTCATCTCTACTAACATTTATATCTACAAGTTTTCTTGCTATTTCTACTGAATCTAAACTCATAGCTTTTTCTGCATTTTCTAAATTGATTGCATAGTCAGCTATAAATCTATCTATCATATCAAAGTCTTCTCTTTTTTTGTTATCTAGCTCTACTACTGTTCCATTTTCAATTTTTATTGAAGATTTTGGATCGTTAGCGCTATTCATTGCTACTAACCCTTCTTCTGGCCATTCTCCAATAAGACCATCTTGATTTACAGGACGCTTAGCTAAAACCTGGAATCTTTTTGATTTCACTTGCATTTCCTCCCCTGAACATAACATTTTATATTTTGACTTTAAGTTATGTTTGCTTTGTTATTTTTTTATCATGATTTGATTGTACTAAATTTTCTGACAAAACTCATTGCATTTTTTTGCTTTTTTCTTGCATTTTATTGTTAACTTTTTAGTTTTAAAATGTCATTTTTTTGCTCACTTTCTTTTTTGAAACCTTTAACTATAAAAAAATAGTCCTAAACCTTAAAGTTATAGGACTATTTTTTTATGAATATAGTAAAAACTTAATAATATTCATTATATTTTTTAACAATCTATTTTGTTTTAATAATTTCTCTATATTTTTTAGGAGTAATTCCTTCATATTTTTTAAAAACTCTAATAAAATATCCGCAATCTTCAAATCCCAAATCTAATGATATATTTAAAATTGGCGTATTTGTATTTTCGAGCATTTCCTTTGCTTTTCCAACTTTCTTTTCATTAACGTAAACCGTGAAATTTACTCCCATTTCTCTTTTGAAGAGTTTACTAAAATAACAAGTACTTAAATTACATAAATTAGCCATTTTTTCTAAAGTTATATTTTCATTTAAACTTTTTTCTATATATTCTATAGATGGATTAATAATAGATTCACTTTCCGAAAAAATTATTGTATCTTTATTTATTTCTTCTTCGCAATCTTCGTTAATTTTTAAATTAACGAATAGCTCTTTCATTATTGCTGAAATTTCATCAGGTTTAAATGGCTTCAATATATAATCATTGACCCCTAAAACCAATGCTTTACGCATAAGTTCAAAATCATCATAAGCAGTAACCATTATTATAATTTTATTAGGGTATTCTTCTTTTATTATTTGAGAAGCCTTTATTCCATCTATTCCAGGCATCTTTACATCCATTATTATTACATCTGGATTAAATTTTTTATTAAACTCAATAGCTTCCCTTCCATTACTAGCTTCTGCTATAACATTTGCGTATTCTGTATTACCAATAACCATTTTTAACGCTTGTCTTTCTAGTGCTTCATCATCTACTATCATTATTTTAAGCATTATAAAACTCCTAATCATACTTCTTTTGGTATAGTAATCTTTATTACTGTACCATTTCTTATCTTACTATCTATATGTATCTCATAATCTTCACCATAGCAATAGCCCATTCTCTTATTTGCATTATTTATACCTATTTTATCTATGTTATTATCAAATTTAAAACTTAATTGTTCTCTTATTTCATTAAGTTTTTGTCTTGATATACCCGTTCCATTGTCTTCTATGTATATATTCAAATGAGCATTATTTTCTTCTGTATAAATTTTTATACAACCTCCACTTTCCTTAGTTTCTAATCCATGAACCACTGAATTTTCAACAAATACCTGAACAACCATAAATGGTATTTTAATATTTTTAAACTCTGATTTTATATTAATATCATAATTTAGCCTATCTACAAATCTAACTTTTTGAAGATTTAAATATGCTGTTATATAGTCTAACTCTTCTTCCAGAGTAACTATCTTGTTAGCTTTTTTTAATGTATATCTTAGCATTTTAGATAAATCATAAATAACTTCTTGAGTTTTTGGAGCCTCTTCTATTATTGCAAGTGATGAAATACTATTTAAAACATTAAATAAAAAATGAGGATTTATTTGAGATTGCAATGCTTTTAATTGACAAGACTTAAATTCTTTTTCAAGCTCTACTTTAGCTTTTTTTGCTTCTATAAATTTCATATTTTTTTCATTTAGCTCTTTTTGTGCCATTTTTAGCACAGCCTCTTCAACAATATAATTACTTATATGAAACATCATTTGAGCAACTGATTGTATTTTACTAAAACTAACTCTTGGCAATTCTTTGTAAAGGTTTAAAACTTCTTCCCTATCAGTTTTACTTAAGTCATTAAAATCATTTTTTATTGCCACTATTTCCTCTAAATCTATATCTTCATCATCTATCAGAACTTGCCCTGCCATAACCGAACCCAAATGTTGACCATTTATTATTATAGGTGTAGCAAAATCAACTAATCCTTTATGACATTTATATATGTATGGTTTTTCAATTCTAAGGGCCTCTAGTCCCCCTCTTGAATCACATCTCTCACATAATTCAAAATAAGATTTGCTAGATCTCATAAATTTACAAAAGTCACTACATTTACTATGTTTTGTAGCTGGCTTACCTTTGTAATCCACAGTAATTATTGACATTTCTGTAGCTTCAGCTATATCATCTTGTATTTTTTGAAATACTTCTATGTCTAAAATATCATTTAAGTTCAATAATTCCTTCAGTTGTCTCCCTTCCTTTCTACATTTTCGGTGTTTTAATAGCTAGTTTCTTAATTAATTGTTATTTTTTGTTTAATATCATTATATTGTTGTAAAAAAGATTTTTCAATACAATTTTTATCCCTGAGTGATTAAATTTTTTTAAAACTCTACTAAAAACAAAAAAATATTACTGCAAAACAAAATTTCCAGTAATATTTTAATAACAAATTTATAAAATTCTTATTTTCTTTTTATAGATTTTATACCATTTCCTAGCAAAGCCAGTTTCACGGGATGCGAGTCTTTTTGAATAATCACCTGGTAAAAATATAGTATTTTTTAATGCTTTTTCTATCTTATATTATTAAATCTTCGCCTGTTGCATTTGAAGTTTCCCCTAGTATTTCTTCTCCAAAAACATTGTCATTCATTAATTTTATTATACAAATAAAATCTTCACTTTTATCTATTACTGAGTTTATATCTTTTTTGAACCTTATTAATTTAGATGGAGACATTTCTCCTCTAAATACAGATTTTTGAAAATGTGATAGGTATTTTTTACATACTTTAAATACTTTATTTACACGTTTTTCATTTACATCATAAAAAACAAAAGCATAATTATAATTACTAATTTTACTCATTAAAAATCCTCCATATAAAATAAATACATTTTGCGTTCTCTTATTACTGTTAAAAAGCCTAATTCATAACTACTCTATAAAAATCAAAATCCTTCTTTCAATCTAAATGGTATAAACTCTTTTTCTTCCATTATATATTTTATAAGTTTATAACAATCAAGCTTCATCGCAGTTCTATAACTGACTCTTCTTTTTAATTTAGGATGATTAAAGACAGTTTCTAGCCTATCTTCAAATGCCGCAATAAATATCTTTTTACCTTCTTCATTTAATAAACAGTAATTTACTTTCTTATCAAAATGCTTACTTACTTGCAATTTTTTATTATTAACTAAATCAAATATTGTCTTATATACTATTACGGGCTTAAAAACTTCGCTTATATCTAAACTCAAGGAAAACCTCCCCTCTGAGGGTTCATGCAAGTAACTTATTCTTTGATCTAAATGTGTTCTATAAATTGCCGAAATTGTTTTTGTATATAAAAGCGAATTTCCAAAAGAAATAAGTGCATTTATTGGATTATCAGGTGGTCTTTTTACTCTCTTATTAATAATAAAGTCCTCTGGTAAAAAATTTTTAAATTCACTATAAAATCTTTGCCATACTTCCCCTTCAGCAGCCATAAGCTCTTTTATATTTTGTGAATTTTCTACTCTATTAAAAAACTCATCTTTAATCCAATCTATAGTATTCTTTACTTCTTTTTTATTATGTTTATAGTAATGATATAAAACTTCACTTATATTAAGTCCTATACCTTTTACTATGGCTTTTGCAATAATTAATCTAGATGTATTATTTTTTTCAACTTGTTTTACTAATAATCTTCCACTATTGTATTGATCTTTAGGATAAAATGTTCCACTATAGCCTTCAAAGTAATTAAAGAAATGAACCACCACATTATTCTTTGATAAGAAATCTAATAATTTTGTGTTTATACTTACCTCATTTAGGCAGTAAATTTCTTTGGTATTTTCAATTGGAATATATACATTTTTTCCATCTCTTCTAAAACATAATGAGTTATCTTTTCTAGTCAATTCTCCCATAGATGATATATATCTTGTACTTCCCATATAAATCCTCCATACATCCTAACTTATATTTTTTTACATTTCGCATATTTTAAGTACTAAAATTTTATTAAATATAGCAATACTCATAATATGCACATTTCTTGCAGGTTGGTTTATTTAATACTTTAGGTATTTCATTTTCTGAAATTAATTTTTTAATTTCCACTACATATTTATCAAGTTGTTTTTCTAACTCTTCATTTAAATCAATATAGACAATTTTTTTATCAGATTTATTTTTTTCTACACATTCTAATTTTCCTTTTCTTATTATGCCCTTACTCTTTAGCACTTTTAAATAATACAATAGCTGCCACTTGCCAGCTTCCATATCTGCATCTGATTTTTTAACTTCTGTTAAATATTCAGATGTAAGCTTATCTAATTTGATATTATCAATTGTTATTTCAGTGTTATTAGACTTTGCTGCCTTTTCTTCATGAATTGCTTTTCCGATCTTAACAATTTCACTATTGTCTTCTAAATTAAGTCTATTTCCGTGTAGATAACACTGCCTTTTACAGTGAAAATAATAATTAATTAAAGTACCATTTACTCTCAAACTATAATATCTCCTTTCATTAAATATCTAAAAACAACCCTATTTCATTTACAAATTTCTCTTTATTAAGTTTTTCACCTTGAAAATATTGTTCTCCATTTTCTATATAATAAAGTTCTCCAATTTTATCAGTATAAGGCAAGTCAACATTCTTTTTAATCTCATAAATAAAGTAATTCATTTTACTTTTGGCTACAGATAACTTAACTTGCTTTTCTGAATAATCCATAGAATTGTTATTTAAAAGACTTTTATATTCTTTCCAAACTTCTCTTCCATCAATTTCTATGATTTTATTATTTTCATTCTTTTTTATAGTTCTACCTAAATAAATAGACATGTTCCAATTATTCTCTTCTATAAGTTTCATTCTTCTTTCAACATCTACAAAATTAAGCTTCCCAACTACTTCTTTAAAGAAATTTTTCAAATTACTTTCATTAAAAGAATCATTGTATTTAACCTTTATCATATTAAGTACAGGTTCATAATACTTATTAAAATCTTTATTCACTAAAACTTTTCTCATTTCATCATTTAATAAACTTAAATCACTATTAACTCTAACATCATTTTTATATATTAAATCCGTCTTATCTAAATTAAAAAAGTATACTTCTCCCTTGCTTTTGCATGATCTATTGATTCTCCCCATAAATTGTTCGTCACTATCTAACTTAGAAACATCCTTATATCCTATATCCATATCAATATCTACACCTGCTTCAATAACTTGAGTAGAAATTAATATTATTCCTCTTTTCTTAGTTTCTTCACTACTTATTAAATCTAAAATTCTTTTTCTCTCTATAGCATTATCATCACCTGTCATAAGCTCTATAATTGGATTTAGTTCATCATTCTCTATATTTTCCTTAATATTATTATAGAAATCATATGCGCTTTGCTTTTTTATAAACTCAATAAGTATCTTCTTTTTTCTTTTACTATTTTCTTTTACATGTTCATAAAGTGTATCTAATGTATCATCTAAATCCATAAGCTCATAGCTTACTTTTACTCTATCTTTAAATAGTGAATTAGAAAAATATTTTTCTCTATTCTTAATTAAATTTGCACTATCAAAATTATTTTTACCTTCTTTCGATTCTTGTAACTTAGTATCTATAAAATTATATTCATCATTAATTAGAGCATTAAGATTTGGCAAAGTTGCTGACATTATTATTACTTTCATATTCAAGACTTTAGCAAAATTATTTAAGAATGATATTATTTCACTCCAAATAATATTCTTATAACTTTGAATTTCATCTAAAACTATTATTGAATTAGCTAATTGATGAAATCCAAATTCACACTCTTTTGAAAAACCAAACATTGTATTAAATAAACTTACATGAGTTGTTAAAATCATTGGATAATTTAAAAATTGTCTATTTAATAATGCTTTAGCATAATACTTATAATCTGCTTCTTCCTCTTCTAATCCTTTATCTTTTTTATCCATCTTTATAGGAAATATAGAATTTATAATAGCTATCTTATTTAGTATTTCTTTATCTTTCCCAAAAATTTTATTTAAAGTTTCTAAGTTTTGTTCCACCAATGTATTAAAAGGATATACATAAAATATCTTTTTAAGCTCCGTATTATCTTCTATTAGTTTAAAACTTAAATTCATAGATACATTGCTTTTACCACTACCTGTTGGTGCTTCTAAGAAGAATATGTTCTCATCCTTATTTTTAGATAATTCTCTTTCTGCATCTAAAAACATCTCATTTCTTAATATATTAATATCTTTTTCATTTTTCAAATCTTTATTTTCATTTGTATAATCATTAGATTCATATTTTCTTATACTCTTATATACTTCTGTATCTTTATATACATGGTAAAATTCATCTATTTCTTCTAATTCACCAAAAGTCTTTATCTTAGTGCCACTCATAAATTCACTAGTAGAATAAAAGTCACAAGCTACAAGCAACGAATATAATAATTTGCTATATGTATATAAAACAATTGTATTCTCTTCACTTGTTCTTTTAATATATTTCTTTGTATTGTCACATTGCTTTTTTATTTTATTCTCTGACAAAACAAATTCTTTTGTATAGATCTTTCTATAATTATTTTCAAATATATTGATTACTTTGGCTCCATCTCCACCCTCATAAAACATATCTAAAAATCCTAAAAAATCATCTAAATTTCCATGATGCTTAGATATAATGTACGCATTTAAAAACAATATTGTTCTCACTTGCTTTTTTTCTGCTAATTCTAAACTTAATACTTTATTAAGATAATAATCTATATATAATACAGCTGATATTATTGAATGCCTTGTACCAATTTGACTAAAGCTTTCTACATCTTCTTTTAAAGGATTATCCATATTTTTGATTTGAAAGTATGGATTTATCTTGCCAATATCATGAAATGCAATTGTGTTTATTAAAAGCTCTCTAAAAACTTTTCTTCCATCATTACTTAAATCTTTAAAATATATATTTTCAAAATTTAAAAATATTTTATCTAATCCTTTTGATTTAATTATTTTATTAAAATACTCTTTACATAGATCTGTATGTTCTTTTAATGTTTCTTTTTCAATACACTCTTTTTTATATTTTTCAAATTCATTCTTATTTGTTCCTTCTTTTAAATGAGCATAGAAATCATATTTACTACTTATTAATTCTTTTGTATCAATTACATTAATTTCATCAAAATACAAACTAAATCCTCCTAAATTTAAAGGAGGGTTCCCCCTCCTGAAGTTCACATCCTAATAGATTTGTTCTATTAATATTAATAAATTTCTACTAGTCTTATTTAATTAATAAAATACAATATTATTATTTTTAATCTTATATACACTACATTTGCTATCACTGCATACTTTGATATTTGTATATAAAAAGCTTTTTAACTCATACATATTAGTATCTTCATTTAAGCTAATAGGCAATTTCTCTTCATACTTAAAAGTTTCTTCATAAATATCATCTTCATACTCATCTTCTTCATCCAAAACTACTTTGAAAGATTCTTTAGTAAAAAGACAATTAATTTTATTAACATTACTTCCATCTAATATAGACTCTGTATCCAGCAATTCTACATTAGATATGTCAGCATAATGATCATTTTTACCTAGGTATGGTGAATATACAGCTTTATGATTAATTAAATTATCTGCAATTTTTTGACTTTCTTCATTTTCAATTAAAACATATATATCCCAAGAAGGATTTTCAAGCCATTGTTCCTTAACTATTAAATTGCCTCCTTGTTCTTTTGATGCATATCCAACAGAATTATTAAAGCACTGCACTTTCTTAGGTATAAATCCCTTTTCATTACTAGGTGCTATAGATACCTTTAGATCTTTTAGTTTTTCATAAAACTCTGGAAATTTAATTTTAACTTCATCTTTTTTCTTTTTTTCGCTTAATTCTTCCGTAAGCTTCATTTGATTATATCCACCATATCCAAGCACGGAGCCAAATAACCCTAATAAAGCTACTTTATGAATATTTCCATAAGTAAAATAGAGATAAGTATTTACATCTGGTTTCTTAAAAAATGCTGTTTTTCCACTCAATTTAAACTTTAAAACCTTCATATTTTACACCTCTTCTTGTGTAAATATATTATAAACTTTAGCTCCTTTTATTTCAGATTCAAGGATAGTTGTATATGGATTATAATAAATTTCAATATTTTTAACTTTATCAGAAACAGAATTAATCAAATCTGAACACTCTAATTTTATAATGTTCTTACCTTTATCTTTATTAAAAATTACAAACTCTGATAAATTAGGAAGATACAAATCTCCTTCAGTTTCTACAAATAAAGCAAATTCATTTTCGCATCCAACCTTTGAATTAGTTGCAAATGATGTTGCACTTACTAGAGAAGCTTTCTTAAATTTTTCATAATCTTCTTCAGTATATCCATCAGTTACACCAAGTTCTACAAATTCATTATATGCAAGTGGATTTATTGTAAATGGATAAAAATAATGAGCTTCATTACTTACAATTTTAGTTCCAAGAGTTGAGTTTTTAGCTTCATCAGAATCACTGCTATCTTTTGAACCATCTCTAAAAGGAGAAAGTATTTGTTGTTCTTCTGGATTTGTATCTTCATATTTATTAAATCCTTGACCGATTTGAACAGCTCCAGTTATAGATATATTATTACCTGCCTCAGCAAAGGTTGCTCCAAAATTTTTAACATCAATAGCACTAAATAAATTCACCAAAACATCTTTAGTATTTTTACATTTTTTTAAGTCTTCAACATTAAAAATTTGCTCATATCTTTCTTTTAAAGCTCTTGGAACTAATTGAACCTCATCTTTTTTTTCAGAAAACCTCATAGATTTAATATATAAAACTTTTTCCCCGTTGTTATCCCACATCTTCTTCATAGGATATTTTAAAGCTTTATCACTTCCAAATGTATCTCCACCTGAAGTTGTCTTTGGATATCCAGTAAAATCTGCATTCCAATTCCCCATAACAGATGAAATTCCGATTACTCCATAAACTCTCTTATTCATTTATATCTCCTCCTTATTATTACTTTCATAAATTAAACTGCTATTTAAATATCCTGCAATAATCATATCTTGATTCACACTACTTTCAGGTTTGTATCCTAAAATCATTGCATATAAATTTTTAAATCTTCTTCCATTCATATTAATATCATAATTATATTTCTTATAAAAATTTCTAAGTTTCTCTTTTATCAATTCATTATTTTTAGCATTAATAAATGGATTCGCTAAAGAATGCATTTTTTTATTCCCTTTATTTTTAGCTAATAAATAGCTTACCAATTGTCCCACTGCAAAATAATATTCATCATCATTTTCAAATTTATCTGTTGTAGGTGAATTTATCTTATTTCTTAAAGTTTCCTTTAAATTAAATATTATATCTGCCATATCATCATTTCCTTTCTCAAAATATTCAATAAGTGACCATCTCAAATTAAACTGATGAGATGACTTAATAATATATCCGTTTACAATAGACCCCTTTACTAAACTTAAAGAAATCCTATTTAAAATTTTGAAAACTCCATTATCTATTCCTTTATAGATCCAATTAAATAATGATTCTCTAGCTAATAATAAATTGCTTTTCAAACATCCATCATTTATTTTTAAATCTCCTGGATCTGTGAAATAGTTTTTAATTAAAATATTTTTGAAAAATACTTCACTTAATATACTTTCAATATCTTTTATTGTTGTACACACTCCATATTTTTGAATTGATACATTTTTTGAAGCTAAATCTATATTTAAAATATTCTTAAATTCAAACTTTTTAATTAGGTTGTATTTATATTTAGTTATAATGTCATAATCATGTATTTCAGCTTCATTTTTCCCTTTTAATATTCTCAAAAATATTCCACTAAACTTACCTTTTGGTGATTTACCATTTTCAAAAGATAAAATTTTCATATTAACATTATCTATAAAAATATTGCATTTTCCTAATGAAACTAAATTATATAAATAATCAAAAAATTTTTTCTGTAATATAGCCTCATTTTTATCTATTAAATAAGGTTGAATAAGTTTTCTGCTTTTATTTTCTAAATAAGTTTTTTTTGTATTAAAGCCCATATTATTATCTGATAATCCATACAAAACTTTATTTACTTCTATATTCAATTCGTTTTTATTATAAATATTAGGAATTAAGTATCTTTTTCCTTCTCTTATATATTCCTCAATATCATATTTAAAAAATATTTTTATATAGTCCTTTTGATCATAATCAATATCTATTTTATAAAGATTATTTTTTATCCAACATCTTATTTTCTGAATTTTATCTTTATCGACACTTCCTATTTCCTCTTCTACTTTTTTATAAATTTCTTTATTTTTTTCTTTCTCATACTTCAAATATGGATTAGTTAATGTGTCATAATAATTATCAATAATATCTATTGTTAATTTTCCATTTTTAATGTTTTCTTTTTTTGATATAAAAGACATATAATTATTGCTTAGTATTATTTTTTTTGTAACATATTTTTTGCTTGCCATTGGCTTATTAGTATTAATTATTTTGCTATTGTAATCCCACACACAAATATCATCAAAGTATTTATTACTTCTATCTATTTCTTTAGTTTTCTTATTTTGCTTTATGTTAACTACTTCCTTAATTCCAAACGAGTCATCTTTAGGTTCTACTATGACATAAGTTCCGTCTGCTGGCACATATGTATCTAGTATTATTTTATCGCCTTTTTTTTCTAACTCATGTTGAAATACTTCTAAACATTCTTTTAACAAATTATATTCACCTCCTTAAAGCCATCTATAATTTATAAATCCAAAACCCCTTCCATTATTCTCAAGTATGCCTGTCCCAATACTCATATATGCTAAATTTTGAGCCATTTCATTTTCAGCTATATTTAAAGAAATTTTATCTCCTAAAAGTTTTATTTCTTTATAAGATGTGGCAATTGGTTTTTTATTTTTAAATTCTATTGTAGTATACAAATCAAAATCTTCATTTATTTTGGTATCTAATATAGAATTATATTTTTTAATAAGATTTTCTTTTAATCTACGTTCAAAATCGTCTAGAGTCATTTTACTCTTCCAGTAACCATTATTACTTTTCATAATAGCTGGAGTTATAGAATAAATCTTATCAATATGCTTTTTAGGAATTATTCTTATTTCAGAAGTTAGTGCTTTTATATAATTATCAAATTCATTTACCAATACATTATTAAAAAATTTTGCTAAATTTTTATCTATTGTCCTAATAGTTAATGTATATACATTATTCTTTTTATAAACTTTATCTTTTTCTATTGGATATAACGAATCAAAACAATAATATTTAAATTTATTACTTTTATGAAACTTTAAAAGTTCTTCATTCTTGGATAATCCTTTATCAATAAACGCACTTAAATTTGATTGCAAATTTTCTAAAATTATATCTTCTAAAAGAAAAACTTTTAATTTTATTTGAAATACATTCATAATCATACCTCCTTGTAACAATTTTACTATTAATTGATTTATTTGTAAATAATTGTAGTATTATTACATCATATGTTATTATTAATCATATATAATTTTTTATTATAAGCAACATATACACTACCAATACGCTTGAAGGATTTAATTGTCAAATACATAACTTTACCAAATTTAGAATCATTCTCCCAACAGATGAGTCTTTAAACAAGTGTGTCTATCTAGGCTACTATGGAAATAATTGAGATACTAAAAAAGGTAATAAAAAACATTATTAGTATTTCTCAAATAAAAAAATATCACTGGAAATTTTAATTTCCAGTGATATTTAAATAATAAAAATGATACTTACACAAAATTATCTATTCTCTCGATATAGCATTTAAATACATCTCATGTTAATGTTAATCGAATCATACATATTCAAATACTTAGTCGCATTGCTTATTTAAATACATCTCATGTTAATGTTAATCAAACTTACTTATATTCCAGAATGTCGTGATATTTCATTTAAATACATCTCATGTTAATGTTAATCGATGGATAGTAATAAAACTACTGTTTCGGATAAGGATTTAAATACATCTCATGTTAATGTTAATCCTTTCAGAACTTTCATGCATACATATATAACAAAAATTTAAATATATCTCATGTTAATGTTAATCACATTAAAAGCAGGTCTCATCCCTCCAGGTCCCCAATTTAAATACATCTCATGTTAATGTTAATCTATATGCTAAAATATAGTTATAATATTCACTATTTGATTTAAATACATCTCATGTTAATGTTAATCATGACTTCCATGATGACCTAGTTTTAATACATCTGCATTTAAATACATCTCATGTTAATGTTAATCTAATACAAGTCCTTCAAAAGCTCCAAATCCAAATGCATTTAAATACATCTCATGTTAATGTTAATCTTATGAGTGGGTGAAAAAGAAAAGTGGAATAAGAAAATTTAAATACATCTCATGTTAATGTTAATCACAAAAGAGTTTATTAATTCTATAGGTTCTCCTATAATTTAAATACATCTCATGTTAATGTTAATCGCAATGGCTGGAAAGTGCAAAATGTCACCTTTGGCATTTAAATACATCTCATGTTAATGTTAATCGCCACAAGCAACAGAATTATTCTTTAATGGAACTTAATTTAAATACATCTCATGTTAATGTTAATCACTCTAATGGAGTTAAGTATAGTATTCATAAAAAATTTAAATACATCTCATGTTAATGTTAATCTTAGTTCAGAAAGAACAATTTTGTGTAACAAGCAAAATTTAAATACATCTCATGTTAATGTTAATCTTAGATATATATAGTTACTATATCTTAAATAGAATATTTAAATACATCTCATGTTAATGTTAATCTGAAGCTTCAGCAAGTCAAATGTTCCATGTACCAATATTTAAATACATCTCATGTTAATGTTAATCTAATCCAAAAACTTTTGAAGGTGTATCATATGGAATTTAAATACATCTCATGTTAATGTTAATCATATATACAAACTTGAATTAAATCATAAGTTTCTCTTAATTTAAATACATCTCATGTTAATGTTAATCCCAACCTATAATGACTTCATGTGAATGTGCTGAAGCATTTAAATACATCTCATGTTAATGTTAATCTATTGATGTTTAGACAGGGTATTATATCAGATTTAAAATTTAAATACATCTCATGTTAATGTTAATCTCAATAGAGACTAACTATAAAAAAGATGCTTATATATTTAAATACATCTCATGTTAATGTTAATCGCTAACTTCTCATCAGTATCTAACTTTTCCTCTTCATTTAAATACATCTCATGTTAATGTTAATCGTTGGGCAGGAATCGGATATCATTATTATATAAGACTATTTAAATACATCTCATGTTAATGTTAATCGTCTGGTATATCATTATTATTATTGATATTATTATTATTTAAATACATCTCATGTTAATGTTAATCCTTCTGCTCCTGTAAATCCCAATTTAGCAATTTTTTCATTTAAATACATCTCATGTTAATGTTAATCAAAACCATTATTTATTTTGACTTCCATAGCGTTATTATTTAAATACATCTCATGTTAATGTTAATCTTTGTTTTCATCATTGCTAAGAACTAAGTTTAGCATATTTAAATACATCTCATGTTAATGTTAATCGAACAAATAAAGCTGTAAGTAATGCCTGTAATGCACATTTAAATACATCTCATGTTAATGTTAATCGTAAAGACTTTTCACTTGTAACTCGACAAGAAATATTTAAATACATCTCATGTTAATGTTAATCCCTTGGCTATTTGGATTAGTAAGGGAGGCGTTTTAAATTTAAATACATCTCATGTTAATGTTAATCTAATCAATTTGGAGAAACAAGTTATAGGACCTGGTTATTTAAATACATCTCATGTTAATGTTAATCAAAGAAATTAGAATTTGAGTATCTTAGTTTTGGTAGATTTAAATACATCTCATGTTAATGTTAATCCTCTAAATAAAATTGTGCCATACCTTCGTACATTATTTAAATACATCTCATGTTAATGTTAATCCATAGATTTAAGCAAAGTTACTATAGTTGAGCAAAATTTAAATACATCTCATGTTAATGTTAATCTTAAATTTATCAGCTAGTAAGAAAAGTATTAAAGAATTTAAATACATCTCATGTTAATGTTAATCGATTTAAGAAATGGCTTTGTTACAGATTTAAAAAATTTAAATACATCTCATGTTAATGTTAATCGTGAAATAGTTTTTCCTTCATAATCATGTTTGTTTATTTAAATACATCTCATGTTAATGTTAATCTTATCAGAGAAGCATTATAAGTGTATTGAATTGTTGTATTTAAATACATCTCATGTTAATGTTAATCACTTCAATTTGACCACTTTCAGGAATTTTAACTGAATTTAAATACATCTCATGTTAATGTTAATCCCCAAAACACCAAATCTCCTGGAAGTGCTTCTGAATTTAAATACATCTCATGTTAATGTTAATCATTAAATTCAAGACCATTACCTTGTCCAGTAGAAGTATTTAAATACATCTCATGTTAATGTTAATCACTAATGCAAGTATTAAACTGCAAATGCAGAAGTCATTTAAATACATCTCATGTTAATGTTAATCAGAGTGAAATATCAGCATTTGAAAGTTGTGAGTGCGATTTAAATACATCTCATGTTAATGTTAATCCTATATTTCCTGCAATTGTCCTAGTAAATTTAATATTTAAATACATCTCATGTTAATGTTAATCTTAGCTGTTTATAATTATAGTCAGATTTATAGGTATTTAAATACATCTCATGTTAATGTTAATCAAGAGATTTGCCTGCTGTGCCTTATGAAGGTGTAGAATTTAAATACATCTCATGTTAATGTTAATCATGAAAGATACTGCTAGTAATTATTGTATAAAATTATTTAAATACATCTCATGTTAATGTTAATCAAGTAGGTGCTAAGTAATGGGATTTAAATTAAAATTATTTAAATACATCTCATGTTAATGTTAATCGGGGGCATAGGAGCTTATGCAATAAAGGTTGGTTCATTTAAATACATCTCATGTTAATGTTAATCTTTGGAGGGTGAAATAATGAGTATATATGAAAAATAATTTAAATACATCTCATGTTAATGTTAATCTCTTATAATAGATTAGCAGGTACGTATACAGTAGAATTTAAATACATCTCATGTTAATGTTAATCCATAGTCCTAGAAAGACTTATGCAACTACAATTTAATTTAAATACATCTCATGTTAATGTTAATCACAGAGTTTCCATACGATACAGATATGGTTTTAGAATTTAAATACATCTCATGTTAATGTTAATCACTCAAATGTAGTTCAAATAGTAGATGATATAGAAATTTAAATACATCTCATGTTAATGTTAATCTTAGTCATGGTGGTACATTGTGGGGATTAATAAAATTTAAATACATCTCATGTTAATGTTAATCGCAAACGACCATTTAGAGTTATATGTATAGATGAATTTAAATACATCTCATGTTAATGTTAATCGTTAAGTTAGTTGAGAATCCATATTTAACTGTACGATTTAAATACATCTCATGTTAATGTTAATCCTAATTCTGAAACTCAAAATCTATCATTTTTAGTATTTAAATACATCTCATGTTAATGTTAATCTAGCATTTTGGAACGTAAGTGCTACGTTAATTGAGGATTTAAATACATCTCATGTTAATGTTAATCGTTTGTGCTTTGATCCAGCTAATGCAGGTAAATTAAATTTAAATACATCTCATGTTAATGTTAATCAAAATAGAATAGGGGAAACAGAATATCAAGTGTCATTTAAATACATCTCATGTTAATGTTAATCGGAGAAAATAATGTCTAAATTAAATTGTACAGTATTATTTAAATACATCTCATGTTAATGTTAATCCTTCGCTTTGTACTACACCATCTGGAATATCTTCATCATTTAAATACATCTCATGTTAATGTTAATCGATTTATTAAGCTTACAAACTTCATATATGAAAAAATTTAAATACATCTCATGTTAATGTTAATCCCATATGAAAGTTCTTCTAATAAAGTTATTGATATATTTAAATACATCTCATGTTAATGTTAATCTAAGATATTTAATGCATTAAAAATAAAAGAAAGAGATTTAAATACATCTCATGTTAATGTTAATCATATTACAGAGAGCAGCAAAGGAAAATATATGCTACATTTAAATACATCTCATGTTAATGTTAATCCCAAGTGTTTCCTGAATCGAAACCCCAACTATTGCCATTTAAATACATCTCATGTTAATGTTAATCTACAGCATCATATTCAGCATCAAGAGCAGCACTTCTATTTAAATACATCTCATGTTAATGTTAATCAGAAAAAAATGAATAAAGTAGTTCTTATTGGAAGATATTTAAATACATCTCATGTTAATGTTAATCCTTATTTTTATAGAAAACAGGAAGGTGTTATATGAAATTTAAATACATCTCATGTTAATGTTAATCACGAAAAAGGTAGGTGAAAACTGAATGAATACAGTATTTAAATACATCTCATGTTAATGTTAATCTTAAAACAAGGAAGTTATGCTGATAAGGAAACTGAATTTAAATACATCTCATGTTAATGTTAATCATAAAAAGCTTTTGCATTTGTATAAATGTCATCTATTTAAATACATCTCATGTTAATGTTAATCAAGTAATAATAGTAATACACCCACTGCTCTAATACAATTTAAATACATCTCATGTTAATGTTAATCTTATTAGTCATATCCTCTTTTTCATAATAATTGTGATATTTAAATACATCTCATGTTAATGTTAATCAAATAAATATAGTTAATGAGCCTATAGGACAAGCTAATTTAAATACATCTCATGTTAATGTTAATCATTGTAGTTCCAGTAGGTAAGGAATACATGGGCAGATTTAAATACATCTCATGTTAATGTTAATCCCTGCACTTTTATTTCCACTTTCAAAGCTTAATTCATTTAAATACATCTCATGTTAATGTTAATCAGATTCAGTTAATAAAGTTATAATGGAAAATTGTAATTTAAATACATCTCATGTTAATGTTAATCACAAGAGAAAAATTTACTGTAGCGTATACAGTAAAATTTAAATACATCTCA
>NZ_JAMQIF010000045.1:0-3372 GCF_023845855.1 Clostridium sp. ZBS2 | reverse complement strand
CATGTTAATGTTAATCCTTTAACCCAATAGTGTGTAGCGATTATTGTTCCATTTAAATACATCTCATGTTAATGTTAATCTGTCCAAGCGTAGGTTTATAAAACCTAATATAAAAAATTTAAATACATCTCATGTTAATGTTAATCTTGGAACAGCTATGCTTACATTAAATGTTGCTAATAATTTAAATACATCTCATGTTAATGTTAATCAAACTTATTAATACGCATAAAATAACATATAGTCAGATTTAAATACATCTCATGTTAATGTTAATCATGTGTTGGAGGAATAAATGAGGATAATATTCCAGTATTTAAATACATCTCATGTTAATGTTAATCTTAGATGCATATCAGTTAAAAAAAGCACTAATTGAATTTAAATACATCTCATGTTAATGTTAATCTATAACAAGAAGCTGCATTGTCTATATAAGTAAGAAATTTAAATACATCTCATGTTAATGTTAATCAGATGAAGATTCTAAACCTGCAAGAGTATATATTACATTTAAATACATCTCATGTTAATGTTAATCGTTGCAAAGTGGACAAGAAATAATTTTGCAAATACTATTTAAATACATCTCATGTTAATGTTAATCTGTTATAGCATAATCAAACGCTAAAAATAAAGCTTCATTTAAATACATCTCATGTTAATGTTAATCTTATAAGTCGACTCTAGCCACTCATAGTCTTCTTTATTTAAATACATCTCATGTTAATGTTAATCCTGCAATTAATGATGCTTGGAAATATTCAGAGTAATTTAAATACATCTCATGTTAATGTTAATCAATATTACTGGATTATTAGTTTCTATTTCTGCATCATTTAAATACATCTCATGTTAATGTTAATCGATAATAATTATATACAACAGGCTACTTATGATTTATTTAAATACATCTCATGTTAATGTTAATCCTAATGTAGTTATTTCATTAGCATGTTTTGATATAATATTTAAATACATCTCATGTTAATGTTAATCGTTTGGTAAATGCAATTAATGAAAATACTTCGTACTATTTAAATACATCTCATGTTAATGTTAATCACAGAAATTTTTATTACTGTACCCAAAAGGCTTATTTAAATACATCTCATGTTAATGTTAATCTCAAAGTACAGTTTAACTTGTCCTTGTTTATTCTCATTTAAATACATCTCATGTTAATGTTAATCGTATATTGATATAATCCACTAGCTTTTACTATTGCTATTTAAATACATCTCATGTTAATGTTAATCTCTCCCAACTCCCATATACCCAATATCCTAACTTTATTTAAATACATCTCATGTTAATGTTAATCGGTCTACCAATAACAACAAATGGAAAACCTGTTTATTTAAATACATCTCATGTTAATGTTAATCTAGCTAAAGATGTGGTATTAATACATGATGTGGAACATTTAAATACATCTCATGTTAATGTTAATCTCTGTGGCTCGTACTGGTCTTCTATAAGAAATAATTTAAATACATCTCATGTTAATGTTAATCTCTATAAACATTTAAATTTTCCACCCTTAAAAATACATTTAAATACATCTCATGTTAATGTTAATCTTTCTTCACCATAAATTTTTCTATAATTAAACTCTATTTAAATACATCTCATGTTAATGTTAATCAAGAGGTCGATTTAGTGAAGAAGAAAAAGAAATTACAAATTTAAATACATCTCATGTTAATGTTAATCTAAAATTGAATCATCCAATATTTTTTGACCATCCTTATTTAAATACATCTCATGTTAATGTTAATCAGATTCAGAATCTTTAGAAAATGCTAAACAGTCAAATTTAAATACATCTCATGTTAATGTTAATCGTATCAACATTATCACCATATTTAAATACTCTACCATTTAAATACATCTCATGTTAATGTTAATCCTTGGCAGAAGGGCAAGTTGTAAGTTTATATGAAAGATTTAAATACATCTCATGTTAATGTTAATCACAGCATAGAAGGAGCTCTGGAAAGTCAAAACTTTAATTTAAATACATCTCATGTTAATGTTAATCTTTTAGAAGTTAAAAATTTAGTTTTACAAGATAAGATATTTAAATACATCTCATGTTAATGTTAATCGTTTACTGGTAATGGTGTTACTGAATATTTTAATTTATTTAAATACATCTCATGTTAATGTTAATCAACCTAATATTCTTACAAGCTCATACGAAAATACATTTAAATACATCTCATGTTAATGTTAATCTTCTCCACCTAAAACTGGAACCCAATCTGGTATATATTTAAATACATCTCATGTTAATGTTAATCTATAAAATAGAAAGGAGTATGTTTTATGGCATTTAAATTTAAATACATCTCATGTTAATGTTAATCAATAAACCTTTAGATCAAGCCGCTGAAGCTTTCATATTTAAATACATCTCATGTTAATGTTAATCATCAATGGAGAATTATTGACTACTGTAAAAAGTATATTTAAATACATCTCATGTTAATGTTAATCATATAGAACTCAATTAGAAACAGCTACAAAATCCACATTTAAATACATCTCATGTTAATGTTAATCATGCAGTCTATTAATTCCATAAGGTTTTAATTCTATTTAAATACATCTCATGTTAATGTTAATCAGTTAACACTTGGAAAAACTTACCTCTATTATCCAATTTAAATACATCTCATGTTAATGTTAATCTTTCCACAAAGATCACTTAAATAATTTGTAGTATCATTTAAATACATCTCATGTTAATGTTAATCGAAAAAATAACAGTAAATGGACAAACTAAAGATTTATTTAAATACATCTCATGTTAATGTTAATCAACTTTTTAAACATAGTACAAGATATAAGCTTCCCATTTAAATACATCTCATGTTAATGTTAATCGTAACATCTAATATGATACATTGCCCACTTATTTCATTTAAATACATCTCATGTTAATGTTAATCGTTAGGAGTTCCAACTCCTAATCTTGCTAATACATTTATTTAAATACATCTCATGTTAATGTTAATCATTTGGAAAGTTTCAGAAAACTTTATTGATAGTGTATTTAAATACATCTCATGTTAATGTTAATCATGAAAATAAAATATGATTATATAAATAAATTCAAATTTAAATACATCTCATGTTAATGTTAATCAGATGTTGTATAACTTGGTTCTACTTTATTTGTTCTATTTAAATACATCTCATGTTAATGTTAATCCCCTTGTTATATTTGATTATTGTATATCCATATGTTATTTAAATACATCTCATGTTAATGTTAATCAACAAAGGAATCATCCAATAGTTTTTGACCATCCTTATTTAAATACATCTCAGCTTAATTGTGATCAGATTCAGAATCTTTAGAAA
>NZ_JAMQIF010000044.1:0-17309 GCF_023845855.1 Clostridium sp. ZBS2 | reverse complement strand
AAAGATACTAAAAAAAGATTAAAAAATCTTTTTTTAGTATCTTTTCTTTTAATGGTTTAAGTATTGAATCAAATGATTTTGAAGAAACATTAGGGAATGATTTTATTAATCTTATATGATTTAATTTTAATATAAATTTTGTAAATTTAGCTTCTAAAGTTTTTGACTTATTACTAGCTTTCTTTTTGGTAAAAGCTATAAATTCAACACATTTTTCGAATAAACCACTTTTATCTGTTTGAAGTTTAATCAAAAGATTTTTAAAATCAACCAAAGAATTAACAGTTAGAACAAAATCAATTAAAAAATAAATTACTATAATGTAAAAAACATATGTTTCAATAGTTGTAGGCAATTTATCAATCAAATATTTAATCACAGGGTGAAGCAATTTTATAACTATTACAGAAGCCGCCCCCCATAATAATGAAAATTCAAGACATATCCTTCCATGAAGATTAAAGGCATCATCAGTATAATCCCACCACTTGGATTTAAAAACCTTTTCTAAAATGAAACCTGTTAAATATTCTATAAGCGATGTTAGCAATGTGGCAAAAATAAATAATAACAATAAGTTATTTGTAAAATTATGTAATGAAACTAACATAAAAACAATTCCAAAACCATAGATAGGGCAAAAAGGACCATATAAAAAGCCTCGGTTTATAAAGTAATTATTATTTTTATATGCATAGATTACTTCAACACACCATCCTAAAAAAGAATATATCATAAAAAAGTAAATTAAGTCATATAAGCTAAAACTATTTAATATATACATAGTACCTCCTAACATAATATTTAAATTATAGTATATAATCTAGAATTTATATACTATAAAAAGATTAATTTTACATTAATTTTTTTATAGTATAAAAATTAAGCATCAATTTCAAGAAAGAAATGATGCTTAAAATTAATTTATGCTATGGTTCTTTCTTTTGTGAAAAAAGAAAGCGAGTATATCTCAGCCATTCTAATTAAAGAATAAATTATTTTACCAAAAATTATATAACATCCCAATAGTATTGCTACTATATTTATTTGAAAAAATCCAATCAAACCCCAATTAATAGCACTTATAACAACTGAAATAAGTGCAATGTAATCAAATGCTTTCATAAAATCATACTTCTAGCAGTTCTTTCAATAACAGTATTTACTTAAAAGTGTGTTTTTATTACTTTAAAATAAAAATAATTATAAAGATATATTTCTGTCTATTGGTTGTGATAATGATATAAATGTATCAGTTCTTGAAATTCCATCTATATTATTAATCTTATTAAGTAAAAGATCCTGTAAATCAGAAATATTAGTACAAACTACTTTAGCAAACATTGAATAGTTTCCAGTAGTTAAGTGAAGCTCAACGACTTCTTTTATTTTAGCCATTTCTTCAAATACAGAAGTAAAGCAAGATGCTTTATCTACATATATTCCAACAAAACAACAAACATCATAACCTAGTTTAGGTAGATTTAGAAGAATTCTAGTACCTCTAATTATACCTAAATCCTCCATTTTTTTCATTCTTACGTGGATTGTTCCTCCACTAACATGACAAATTCTTGCTATTTCTAAATAAGGGGTTCGACAATCTTTTATTAATAAATCTAAAATCTGTAAGTCTAATTCATCTAAATGTGCATTTGCAACTAGTTTCATATTATCACCTCTTAATAATCATAAAATCTAAATTTAATTTTATCAAATATTGGAGGATTATAAAAGTAAAAATCAATAAATTTATTAATTATTTTCAAAAATTTTATTAAAGTAATAATTTGTATTATAATAAAATTTTCATAAAAATAAAAAAATATGAGTAAAGCTTGATTATATATATAATATCTAATAAACTATTTAATATACACATTTAAGGAGGAATGACATATATGGGTAGTGTTATTATGACGATTCTTACTTTTATAGGAGTTTTAGCATTTACACTTTTACTTTATTGGATTTGCAGAAAGTATATATTTAAAAAAGTGAGAGTAAACAAATGGGTGCCTCTTTCTATAGCAATTGTATTATTTTTAGTTCAAATGTTTTTGACAACTACAAAAAAAGTAGTTCCAGTACAAATGTTATTATCAGTTTTATCTGTATTATTTTTCTTATGGTTTATGGATATACTTCAAACTGGCGGACCTAAAAAGTTAGAAAAGAAAATAGTTATAAAACCAAAAGCAAAACCTAATAGAGTAAAACATAAAGATAATGGAAAATAAAATAAATTCAGACTTTATACGTTTAATCTGAATTTAAAAGGGGCTGTTACACTATAAAATGTTTTCTATGATTAAAGACATTTTGATTAGTGCTATGGCTCCTTTTAATATATAAGTATTTTTAGATAAGTTGATTTTGCATAATATAAGTTTATATTTGATAATAATTAAAGTAAATTTAGAAAGTGAATTTTAATAATTTTTAAGAGGATTAGAAGACATTAAAATGGGTGATACATCTAAAAAGTATTATTATGAAGCATTCAATATTGCTAAGTAAGATAAAGGGATAGATATTAATTATGTCAATAACCTATAAAAAATGTCCAAAGTGTAATGTCTGATTTTGTTAAAAGAAAGTTTGAATAATTGATAATTAAGAATGTGAGATTTAGTTATAACTTAAAGATATAGAATAATTTTCAAGTATAAAAGAGGAGATATAAACATGCTGTTTGAAAGAACAAAATTTTATGAAGATTTTAGTCCAGCTTTAGATAAAAGTAAATTAATAATATTAACTAAAAAGTTATTACCGGATATGGTTTTTAATATGGCTAGTTTAGAGGGAAACCCTTTTACATATCCAGAAGTACAAACTCTTTTAGAAGGAATAACTATTGGTGGTCATAAATTAAGTGATGAGCAACAAGTTTTAAGAATAAGAGATGGATGGAATTTCATTTTTGAGAGTGTTAATAAAGATAAAATAAATATAAGAAAAGAGTTATTTGATTCTTTAAATGGAATTGTAGCTAAGGATGAAGCTTTGATAAGTGGAAGCTTTAGAACTGGGCAGGTTAGAATTGGGGGTACAGACTTTATTCCGCCAAAAGCAGAAGAGTTAGAAAATATTTTTTATAAGGAATTACCAATATTAATAGAAAGAAGTCAAAGTAGCTTTGATTTAGCTTTTGATATATTTCTTTGGGGTGCTTTAAATCAGTTTTATTATGATGGAAATAAAAGAACATCGAGACTTGTATCAAATTTAATCTTAATATTTAATGGTCAAGGTGTATTTAATGTTAAAGTAAAAAACAGATTAGAATTTAATACGTTGATGGTTGATTTTTATAATAATCATGATGGGGATAAGATTTTTGAATTTTTTTATGATTATTGTTTAGAAAGATATTAAATGTAAACAAGGAATCAATAAAAAAATTGTTTATTAGAGTAAAGAATGAATGATGCTTTATTTATAGGATTTACAGGTACACCAATAGAGCTAGAAGATAAATGTTCAAAATTTCTAAGGGGGCAAAACACCACCTTAGAAATTTTTTAATTGTACAGGAATTTTATAATATATACTTTAGAAAGTCTTTAATACTTTAAACCAAAGCCACCGCATTTACAAATTAAAAATTTATGTTCATCTAAAGAAGAATTTCTAAATTAAACCCGGAAAATAGGTGAACTTATTCCTACCTTACCATTTTCTAATATAGTTTTTATAACATACCACTTTTCATTATTTTCAGCTTTATGCCTGTAAATGTATTTTATACGATTTAAATTTAAATCAGGTATTTTTTTTATTATTGTACCTGAAAAAGAAATTATATTTATCTCCTTAATTTTATAATTGTTATCTTGAATAAATATATAAAATTCTAGTTCATTATCATCTAAAGGGATAGTTTCACCCATAAAAGCATTATTTATAGTAAAGTACATAACTAAAGATTTAGATTCAGTTGAATAAGTATGTCGACTTCTAAATGCAGTTATTAAGGAGTCTAAAGTAAGTTCATTAGAAATTATGCATGTTAAATTTTCATCATCACCAAAATTCATTCTATGATTATCTTGAGAGTTTATAGCACCAAGTTGCCAACCCTTATCTAATAAATTGTAATAATACTTATCATATCTAGAATATTTATTTGGAGCAGAACCATTACCAACCTCAATAGATGTTATTAGTTTATTTAATAAAGGGCTATACTCTAAGTAATTTATGTTTTTATGGGGATGATTAAGGCTTATAAAGGCGTTTGGATTATTAAACATCCATAATATTAATAATTTAAGATTACTAACTATACCAGTAAAAAATCTATTAGAATTCACTACATTTATATCTCCAAATCCACTAGTTTTACTTTCAAATCCTATTACTGGTAGGAAGTTATCATGTTTTCTTCTATATTTTATTCTTAAGTATTTTAAAGCTTCCCATTTACTTAATTCATTTCCGTTCATTCTAACAGATTTAATAAGATAATTATTATGATCTGTTAAAATCAAAAAATCTAATCCGTTATGTCGAGCATAATCAAATGCTTCAGTTGGGGTACCTCTTCCAGTAGAAAAGCCACAATGAGCATGAGGAATGCCATAGTAAAATTTTAAGTTTTTAAAGTTAATTTGTGTTTTTTTCTTAGTCAAATTATCCTACCTATAAAATTGCTTACAGTATATAATATATCTTCTGCGGTAAAATAATGACAATAACTAAATGTAATGATAAAATAAGTTTAGATATCTTAGCTAAATTTAATTATAAAAAAGAAGAAAGTGGGAAAAATAATGGTAAAGAATTTTTTAAATAATATTCCTAATATATCAGAAGGTGTTTACATATCTGAAACATCTGTTATTATTGGAGATGTCGTTATTAAAGAAAATTCTAACATATGGTTTGGTGCTGTACTTAGAGGTGATGAACAATCAATATCTATAGGATGCGAAACTAATATACAAGAAAATGTTGTTATTCATGGAGATGGTGAAAATAAAGTGACCATAGGAAACGGAGTTACTATTGGTCATGGAGCTATAATTCATGGATGTACAATAGAAGATAATGCATTGATCGGTATGGGAGCTATAATATTAAATGGAGCTAAAATAAGTAAAAATTCTGTTGTTGCTGCTGGAAGCTTAGTAACTCAAAATAAAGAGTTTGAAGACGGATCATTAATACTTGGAAATCCTGCAAAAGTTATAAGAAGATTAACACAGGAAGAAATTCAAGCTAATAAAGAAAGCTCTTTAACTTATGTTAATTTAGCTAAGAAGATGGCAGACAGTAATTAATAAGGTAATAAATTGGAGGAAATATGATACTAATAGGTGAATATAATAATTTTAAGGTAAGTAAAAAAGTTGATTTTGGATATTACTTAGAAAATGATATGGGTGAAGAAGTGTTATTACCAAATTCATCTTTAAATGAAAACAAAATAGAAGTTGGCGATAAAGTAGAGGCTTTTGTTTATAGGGATTCAAAGGATAGAGTAATATCAACATTAAAAACTCCAAGTTTAACAGTTGGAAAAGTAGGTTACTTAGAAGTAGTTGGTCAAAGTGGGATAGGAGCATTTGCGGATTTTGGTCTTGAAAGAGATGCATTTATACCAATTAAAGAGCAAATATATAAATTAAAAACAGGAGAAAAGTATTTATTTTATATGTACTTAGATAAAACGGATAGAATAGCTCTTACAACTAGAGTTGATAACTATTTAGAATTTGCATCACCTGAAGAATTTAAAACTTCAGATGAAATTGAAGCGATAGTGTATGAAAGTGGTTATAATGGAACTTTAAAAGTTGCAATAAATAGAAAGTACAAAGGAATAATATTAGGTAATGAACATTTTGACTATTTATATCCAGGTCAAGCAGTAAATGCAAGAGTTAAGAGAATATATGAAGATGGAGTAATTGGTATTACAACAAGAAAAACAAGATTAAATGAAAGAGATGTACTATCAAAAGACATACTTCAATACTTAAGAGAAAATGGAGGATTTATGCCATTCAATGACAAGTCTTCTCCAGAAGATATAAAAAGAACATTTAATACTAGTAAGAACTATTTTAAAATAGCACTTGGTGGATTAATGAAACAAAAGTTAATAGCTCAAGACAAAGAAGGAACAAGATTATTATAATAAATATTAAAACTATATTTTAGAGATATGATTATTACATAAGATTTTATATAAAAAGATATGCCGTTTAATTAATAGCATATCTTTTTATAATGCTGTGTTTTAGAAATGTTTTGATATATACATAAATAAAGTAGATTAAGTAATTGAATTTATTTAATTCTTGTTCTAAATAATAGATTTTTTAATTTGCTCCAATTAAAAGGAACTAAAGGATAAAAATAACGATCATTTGTAATTGTTTTAGTAGAATACATAATAAATACTATTAATAGTAGTCCTACTATAAATCCCCAATAACCTAAAATTGCACTTAAGATTAATAACAATACTCTCATAAACTTTAAAGCATAGCCTAACTCTATACTAGACTGCTCAAAACTAGCTAAAGCAACTATTGACATGTATAATATGGATTGAGGTATAAACCAACCAGTAGTTACGGTATATTCTCCTAATATTAATCCGCCAATAACGGACAAAGACATTCCAAGAGAATTAGGGGTATTTAAAGATGCTAATTTTAATCCATCAATAGCTACTTCTAATATTAAAAATTGCCAGAAAATAGGTATAGAGTAACTGTCTTTTGGAAATAAAAAATTAAATTCAGCTGGCAAAGTTATATTTCCATTAATAAAAAGTAAGTAAAGTGGAGTTAAAACAATTGTTGATATAGTTATAATATTTCTAATTATTCTTAAATAATTACCTGTAAATACCGGAAAATAATAATCATCTACATCTTGTAGAAAGTCGAAAATAGAAGTTGGTAAAATCATAGCAGTAGGAGAATTATCTACTAAAATAATTATATTTCCTTCAGTTAAATGAGAGGATGCAACATCGGGTCTTTCTGTATATCTAACTTTAGGGAATGGATTAAGATAATTACGGTTACTTAAGGTTTCAACTAAACTTTGATCTCCTAATGTAAGGGTATCAACATTTATTTTTTTAATCTTTTCTAATACTATATCTAAGCTACGTTTATCAACAATACCATCCATATAAGCTATACATACATCAGTTTTTGAAATTTTACCTATAGTATGCATATCAAAAATTAATCTAGAATCACGTATTCTTCTACGAATTAAAGCTGTATTAAAAACTATTGTTTCAACAAAACCATCTCGTGCGCCTCTTAAAGTTTTTTCTTTTTCAGGTTCTGCAAGTCCACGTACCGGATAGGTACGCATATCTAGAATTATGCACTTATCATATCCATCAATAAACATTGAGGTTTGCCCACAAAGCACAGCATCAATTATTTTATCCAAATCAACTTCTTCAGAAACTTCTATATAAGGAATGGCATTATCTATAAATTCACTTGGTGTTTTATAAGAGTTCATTACTTCAGGCTTTATTGTAAAAAATCCATTCATTATTCGTTCCATAACGTCATCCTTAGTAAATCCATCTATATAAAACATAGTTGTTTTCTTATTACCTATTATTATATTCCTTTGAATAATATCAAAGCTCTCTTTAACTTTGAGTTTCGATTTTATTAAAGAAATATTATTATCAAAACCTGATGTGATTTTCAAAAAACTACACCTCTTTCATATTTTTTGTTATATGTTTATGAAAATATTATGTGATTTACAAGAAAATTTATGCAAAATATATTTAATAGACTAAGTGGATTTTTTTGCCTGTGATCTGGATAATATAATATCAATACTGCCATAAAACAGAATGTAAATTACAAAAAAATAAGGCTCTGTTAAAACAGAGCCGAAAATAAAAATTAGTATTTAAATTTAATAGAAATTTCTTTAATTTCACCTTTAGAATTTTTTCTTATATTAAATTGTTTTATATCAGAAAAATCATTGTCTAATTGATAAGATAATTCATTAATAGTAGCTTTGGTCTTTTTAGCTAATTCACCATCTTGAATTACTCTAAATCTAGATTTCTTACAAGTTATTTCTTCACTTTTGTCACTAATTACAACAAAATACTCAGGTGCTTCCTCAATAACTAAGTAATCTTTGCTTAAACTTAAATCATCACATAAACTATTATCTATACATTTAACTATCATTTAAAAGTCCTCCTAATATTAAAATTATAACTCAATAGTAGTATAAAATTTTCATAATTTATACTAGAAAAAATCATGAAAAAAGTAATTAAAAATAGTAAAAAATTATAATTTATAGAGAAGTGATACTTTTTTTGATATAATTATTATGAAAGAAAGGATTGATCAGTAATGGAAATTGGAAGAGTACGAAGCGGAAATGTGTCAACTGAAAGAAAAATTGTATCAGAAAAAAAAGATTTTTCTCAAAGCTTTAATCATGCCAGAGAAAGAAAGTCAGAAGAACAACTTCGTAAATTAATGGATGACATCAAAAAAAGAGGAAACAAGCTTGTATTAACTAAAACATATGTTGATGTTGTTATGTATAAAAAGATGATAAAAGAATATTTAGAATCAATATTAAAGTTTATGTATGATACAAAGAAAGATATTAGTTTTTGGCAAACTCAATATTTTGTTACTGTTGATACTATAGATGAAAAGTTAGAAGAACTGACAAATATGTTACTATCTGAAGAAAAGGAAAACTTGAATTTAGCAGCAACTATAGATGAAATTCAAGGATTAATAGTAGATATATATAGATAGAATACATAAAGGTTTAATGCTAAAGTATGAGTATTTAGTATTAAACCTTATTTATGTATAGAATTCCTAAGGCACATGAAAATAAATAATAATCCCAAAGTTGCAATGGAAAATAGGCGGGCAAATGGACTTGTTATTTTTTCGAGTGTGCCTAAAGTTAAATATTAGTTGAGAACTGATAGTGAAAAGTTGAGAGCCAAGGAAAAAAACAAAGTAAACTAAGAGTTAATTACATTTTAAAATTAAATTATGGATATACTTAATTTGGAGGTTTGTTATAATTATTGTGTTATGATAATTATAGTAAAAATTAAGGAAGGTGGATTTTAATGAAGAGATTATCAATATTTTTAATACCTATTATATCAATATTTATGTTTATAGGGTGTGGAGAAAATAAAACTGCAACTATAGATGAAGTTAAGGAAATTAATTTTGTAGTTCCAGATGGACTTCCAGCAATATCTATAGCTAAAATGATAAAGGAAAAACCAGAATTTCAAAAAGGATATAATGTTAATTATAACATTGAAAAAGTATCAGATAATGTTGTTACATCTATAATGAAAAGTGAAGCTGATATAGCCATAGTACCATCCAATGTACCTGCTATATCATATAATAAAAATGGTGATTACAAAATAGCTGGAACAGTAGGCTGGGGATCTTTTTATATAGTTTCTACTGATAATTCTCAAAATATATATGACTTAAAAGGTAAGGAAATTTATAATATTGGAAAGGGATTAACTCCAGATATTATAACAAAAGCTATTTTAAAAAATAACAATATAGATCCAGATAAAGATGTGAACCTTAGCTATGTTGGAGGAGTTACAGAAATAGCACCAGTAATTTTATCAGGAAAAGCTAATTATGCAGTATTACCAGAACCAGCGTTATCTACTGTATTAAGCAAAAAAGATAATCTAAATATACTTCTGGATTTAAATGAAGAATGGAAAAAAGAAAATGATTCAAAATATGGTTACCCTCAAGCGACTATAATAATAAAAAAAGATTTAATAGAAAATGATAAAAAGCTAGTTGAAAATATTTTAAGAGAAATAGAAAATAGCACAATATGGGCATATAAAGACAAAGAAGCTTTAGGAGACTACTGTGAGGAAATAGGTGTATCAGCTAATAAAAATATAATAGTATCAGCCATGGAAAGGGCTAATATAAAATACGTTGATATAAAAGATTCTATTAGTGAATATAATACTTATTTTAAAAATTTATATGAATTTGACAACATAACGGTAGGAGGAAAGATACCAGATGAAGGAATATACATGGAAAAATAGAATATGTATTCTAGCATCATGTTTATTCTTTTTAATAGTATGGCAAGTTCTTGCAGTTATTATAAATAATGATATATATTTACCAAATATTCAGCAAGTAATAACTGAAATGATTAAAATTATAAGTAAAAATGATTTTAATTTAATATTTATTAGTAGTGTATATAGATCTGTGTTATGCTATATTTTAGCTATAATTTTAGCCATAATCTTAGGGGTGCTTACATTTATGTATCCCTTTTTTAAGTTTTTATTAGCTCCAATAAATTCTTTTGCTAAAACTATACCAACTATGGTATTAGTAGTGTTAGTATTGGTTTGGTTCAATAAAGATAAGGCCCCATTTATAGTAGGGTTTGCTATAACATTTCCAATATTATATGAAGGAATAGTTGGAAGTCTTAATAGTATAGATAAAAAAATAATAGATATGATGGATATATATGAAATATCTCTTATAGAAAAAATAAAAAAAATATATGTTCCAATTATAAAATTTCACTTAGCAAGTATATTGGTATCAACTTTCTCTTTGGCATTTAAAGTTGTTATCGCAGGAGAAGTACATGGACAACCTAGGTATGGAATAGGTTCTGCAATACAACTTGAAAAAGTGAATTTTAACACCAGTGGAATATTTGCATGGATAGTACTTATTGCGATATTATCACTAGCTTTTGAATTTATAAATAATTTGTTTAAAACTAGGATATATAGGTGGAAGAAAAATGAAAATAGAAATTAAAAATTTAAGTAAAGCCTATAATAATGAAATAGTTTTCGAAAGGTTTAATTTAACTTTAGAAAATAGCAAAGTAAATTGCATAGTCGGAAAATCAGGTTGTGGAAAAAGCACTTTGCTTAATATGTTAGCTGGAATTCTTAAATTTGATGATGGAGAGATTTCAGGAATATCAAAAAATGAAGTTAGTTACATATTTCAAGAAGATAGATTAGTAGAATGGCTTACAGTTGAAGAAAATTTAATTTTTGCCTTGAAAAAATATTATGATAAGTTAGAACTAAAAGAAAAAATAAAATATATTTTATCTTCATTAAGACTTGAAGATGTAAAAAATAAATATCCAGAAGAATTAAGTGGTGGAATGAAGCAGAGAGTAAATATAGCTAGAGCTTTTGGAAAACCATCTAAAATTATTTTAATGGACGAACCATTCAAATCTTTAGATTACACATTAAAATATAAAATAATTGATGAATTTAAAAATATTATGTTAAATGAGAGTAGAATAGTAGTACTAGTTACTCATGATGTTGATGAAGCTATATATTTTAATGGTAATATAATAGTTTTTGGAGAAAGACCTGTTAAGATTAAAGGCATGTTTAATGAAGATTTACAAGATTTTAAGAGTGATATTATTAATTTAATTAAGTAATAGCATATGTTTTAGTAGTGTGTTGATATATGCATAAGTAAAGCTGGACTAAGTAATTGAACTTAAGAACACTAAAATGAGTATAGTCCAATTTTAGCTTGCTCCAATGTAAAAATGAGACAAGCAGTAAATTTGACAATACTCATTAAGAGTTCTAAAAGTCCAATTACAATGCCACTTCACCTATTGCATATATCAACATCAATTTAAGACATGATCTAATAATAAAAGGAGGATTTTATGTTAAAAAAATTTATTAGTTTTTATAAACCATATAAGAAATTATTCTTTATGGATTTGATAGCAGCGTTTATAGCAGCGTTATGTGATTTAGTTTATCCAATGATGACAAGAACTCTAGTTAATGATTCTATTCCTAATAAAAATATAAGATTAATAGTAGTTTTTGCGGTAACATTATTAATTATATTTTTAGTTAAAGCATTATGTGGTTATTTCATGCAATATTGGGGACATGTTGTTGGAGTAAGAATGCAAGGTGATATGAGAAGAGATGTATTTAATCATCTTCAAAAATTACCTAATAAATATTTTGATAATAATAAGACCGGTGATATTATGTCAAGAATAATAAATGACTTGATGGAAATTTCAGAACTTGCCCATCATGGACCAGAAGATATATTTATATCAATAGTAATGCTTACAGGTTCATTTATTATATTATGCACAATTAATATTCCACTTACATTATTGATTTTTGCATTTATACCTTTTATTGTTTTATTTACTATGTATCAAAGAAAGAAAATGAATAAAGCGTTTCTAGATACAAAAGTAAAAACAGGTGCAATAAATGCAAGTCTTGAAAATAGTATTTCAGGAATAAGTATTTCTAAAGCTTTTGTTAGTCATGAAACAGAACAAGAAAAATTTGAAAAAGGAAACAAGAGATTTATCTTTGCAAGAGAAAAAGCATATAAAGTAATGGCTGAATACTTCTCAGGAGCAGGTTTTGGAATAGATATATTAAATTATGTAGGTTTAATAGGGGGAGGTCTATTTACTTTTAAGGGAATAATAGATATTGGAGATTTTATGGCATATATGTTATATATAAGACTATTTACAGATCCTATTAAGAAGTTAATTAATTTTATGGAACAATTCCAAAATGGTATAACTGGTTTCCAAAGATATATGGAAATTATGAATGAAGATCAAGAAAAGAATAAAAAAGATGCCATTGAATTACATGATGTAAAAGGAGATATAGAATTTAAGAATGTTAGTTTTAGCTATGAAGGAGAAAAAGTATTAGATGATTTTTCCATCGATATAGAAAGCGGAAAAATGTTGGCTTTAGTTGGACATTCTGGTGGAGGAAAAACAACAATTTGTAATTTGATTCCTAGATTTTATGATGTTATGAATGGCGATATACTAATAGATGGAAAAAGTATATATAATGTAACTTTAGATTCATTAAGAGAAAGCATAGGTATAGTACAACAAGAAGTATTTTTATTTACTGGTACTATAAGGGATAATATATTATATGGTAAAACTAATGCAAGCGAAGATGAAATTATAAAAGCGGCTAAAATGGCCAATATTCATGAATTTATTGAAAGCTTGCCAGAAGGATACGATACTTATATTGGAGAAAGAGGCGTAAAATTATCAGGTGGTCAAAAGCAACGTATCTCTATTGCTAGAGTATTTTTAAAGAATCCGTCTATTTTGATACTTGATGAAGCAACATCTGCCTTAGATAATACAACAGAGCATATAATCCAGGAATCCCTTAAGAAATTATGTGAGGGAAGGACAACTATAGTTGTAGCACATAGATTATCAACAATTCAAAATGCAGATGAAATAGTTGTTATTGGAAATAAGGGAATAATAGAAAAGGGAAGTCATAATGAATTAATGAAGTTAAATGGTGAGTATAGTAAATTACAGAAAATAGCTTCAATTTAAAACACAGCAAAATATATAAAGAATAATGAAAAAATTGGTAATTGTATTTAAAGTTCACGAAATTAAGTTGGTTTTGTGAACTTTTTTTATTTTTAGGAATAATAAAAAAAGTTATTTATGGGTAAATTAATATTATAAATTTAAGAAAGATTGTATCTTTTAACCATAACTGTTATGAACTTTTTCCATTTTTAATAAAAGAAAAGAGTAATCACTTTTTATATGAACAATATTAAAGTAACTGAATATTTTGATATAGAGAGTATTAAATTTAGTAGTGAAAATAATTGAGGAGGAAATTTATGATAAAGCACATTAATGATTCAAATTTTGAAAATGAAGTTTTAAATTGTAATGAATTAGTTTTGGTAGATTTTTGGGCAACTTGGTGTGGACCTTGTAGAATGTTATCTCCAGTATTGGAAGAATTAGAAGGGGAATTTGAAAATGTTAAATTTACTAAAATAGATATAGATGAAAATCCATTATCATCTAGAGTTAATGAAATTAGAAGTATTCCAACTATAAAATTATTTAAAAATGGCAAACCAATAGAAACATCAATAGGATTTTTACCTAAAGAAGCTTTATCAGACTTAATTAAAGATAATTTATAATTTAGGAGTTTAAATTTATGCAAGAACGATATGATATTGCAATAATAGGAAGTGGACCCGCAGGCCTTTCAGCAGCTCTAAACGCTAAAATAAGAAATAAGAAGTTTATTGTTTTTGGAAATAGTAATTTGAGTTCAAAATTAGAGAGAGCTCCTAAAATTAATAATTATTTAGGATTTTATGGCATAAGTGGTGAAGATTTAAAAGAAAAATTTTTAAATCATATAAATGCTATGGAAATAGATATAAAAAATGAACGAATAAATAATATTTATGCTATGGGACAATACTTTACATTAATAGGGAATGAAGAAATATATGAATCTAATAGTGTAATAATAGCAACAGGTGTAGAGTATACTAAGGCATTAGATGGAGAAGAAGAATTTCTAGGAAGAGGTGTAGGATATTGTGCTACATGTGATGCACCATTATATAAAGATAAAATAGTATCTATAATATCATATAATAAGGATGGAGAAAAAGATGCTAACTATGTTAGTGAGTTAGCAAAAACAGTTTATTATATACCTATGTATAGAGGTGAATATGATATCAATGATAAAATTACTATAATAGAAGATAAGCCAGTAAAAATTATAGGAGAGGAAAAGGTAGAAAGATTAATCTTAAAAGAAAATAATTTAATAACTGAAGGAGTTTTTTTGCTTAAAAACTTTATATCTCCTAAAGAATTAGTACCTGGTTTAAATATAGTAAATGGTCATGTTGAAGTTAAAAGAAATATGGAAACCAATATAAAAGGATGTTTTGCAGCAGGAGATTGTACTGGAAAACCATATCAATATATTAAAGCAGCTGGAGAAGGGAATATTGCAGTATTAAGTGCTGTTGCATACTTAGATTCATTAAAATAAATTAATATATATATTCAATATAGAACCTTATAAATAAAACGCATTTTAAAATATTTAAAACATTTTAAAATGCGTTTTTGTCATATAGATATTTAGAAGTTTATATAATTAGGAAGTTAATAAAATTAAGTTTCTAATATTTTTTAGTTATTTTTATAAAAACACATTAGTGTATACTAATTATTGAATAAGTCATAAATATGAGTAATTAAATTTATTTTATTAGAAAAAAGTATAGCATAAAACCAATAAATAAAAAATGTTTAGAAATTTATTCGTAGACAAAATTTGTATAAAATGGTTTAATGTTTTATATGAGGGGATTTTAAATATATAGTAATTATAACAATATATTTTATGTGAATTATGGAGGTTAAAATGAATAATAATGAGCAGGAAGACAGTAAAAAACTAAAGTATTTTAGATTGTTAGCTAAGCAATATCCTAACATTGCTTTAGCATCTACAGAAATTATAAATTTAGAAGCAATTCTTAATTTACCCAAAGGTACAGAACATTTTTTAAGTGACATACATGGTGAATATGAGCCTTTTGTACATGTATTAAGAAATGGATCTGGAGTTGTAAAAAGAAAGATAGAAGATCTTTTTGGTAAATCTTTATTAGAAAGTGATATAAAAAGTTTAGCAACTTTAATATATTATCCAGAACAAAAATTAGATATTGTTTTAAAAGAAGAACGAAATATAGATGATTGGTATAAAATAACTTTAAATAGGCTTATAGAAATATGCAGATTTTGTTCATCTAAATATACGAGATCAAAAGTAAGAAAAGCACTTCCATCTGATTTCGCTTATATAATAGAGGAGTTATTGCATGAACAATTTAATGGAATAGATAAACAAGAGTATTATGATAGGATAATAACCACTATTATAGATATAGGAAGAGCAAAAGAATTTATAATTGCATTATCTAAGTTAATACAAAGAATGATTATAGATAGACTTCACATAATAGGAGATATATATGATAGAGGACCAAGACCAGATATTATAATAGATACTCTTATGGAATATCATTCAGTGGATATTCAATGGGGTAACCATGATATGCTTTGGATGGGAGCAGCAGCAGGAGTAAGAACTTGTGTTGCTAATGTTTTAAGAATATCTACACGATATGCAAATCTAGATTTGGTTGAAGAAATTTATGGAATAAATCTTTTACCTTTAGCGACCTTTGCATTAAAGTATTATAAAGATGATCCATGTGAATCATTTATTCCAAAAGTAAAGAAAGATGACCCATCTGCAAGTCAAGAAGTAGATTTAGTATCTAAAATGCATAAAGCTATAACAATATTACAGTTTAAATTAGAAAAGGAAATAATAGATAGAAGACCTGAATTTGAATTAGAAGGAAGATTGTTATTAGATAAAATAGATTATGAAAAAGGGACTATAATATTAAACGGAACTGAATACACATTAAATGATAATAATTTTCCAACAATAGATCCTAAAGATCCATATAAACTTACAGATGAGGAATCAGTGCTTATAGATAAACTTGTCTATTCTTTTGTAAATAGTGATAAATTACAAAAACATGTTAGATTTTTATTTTCTAAAGGAAATATGTATTTAAAATTTAATTCTAATTTATTATTTCATGGATGTATACCTTTAGATGATGAAGGAAATTTAAAAAGTATGTGCATACAAGGCGAAGAATATAAAAGTAAAAGATTATTAGAAAAATTTGATTCTTTATCTAGAGAAGGTTACTTTGAAAAAGTTGGTAGTGAAGAAAAGACTTATGGAATGGATATAATGTGGTATTTATGGACAGGCCCGGTATCACCTTTATTTGGTAAAAAACAAATGGCTACATTTGAAAGATATTTCATAGATGACGAAATATCTCATATAGAAAAGAAGACAGGATATTATAAATTAAGAGATCGAGAGGAAATGTGTGATATGATACTTAGAGAATTTGGATTAGACCCCAATGAATCTAGAATTATAAATGGACATGTGCCAGTAAAAAAGAAAAATGGAGAAAGTCCAATAAAGGCTAATGGTAAAATGATAGTTATTGATGGCGGTTTTTCTAAGGCATATCAAAAGCAAACGGGTATTGCAGGATATACTTTAATATATAATTCTTATGGATTACAATTAGTTTCACATGAACACTTCTCATCTACAGAAGAATCTATAATGAAAGAAAAAGATATTTTATCTACAACTCTTGTAGTAGAGCAAAAACTTAAACGAAAAACAGTAGAAGATACGGATATAGGTAGGGAATTACAAGCTCAAATTAAGGATTTGAAGGAATTATTATTAATATATAGAAAAGGAATAATAAAAGAAATAAGATAAG
>NZ_JAMQIF010000043.1:1576-7108 GCF_023845855.1 Clostridium sp. ZBS2 | reverse complement strand
AAGAACACTAAAATGAGTATAGTTCCATTTTAGCTTGTTCCCAATATAAAATTAGGACAAGCAGTAAATGTCACAATACTCATTAAGGGTTCTAAAAGTCCAATTACAATGCCACTTCACCTATTGCATATATCAACACACATTTAAAATAGAGCTAAATTATTAACTGCTTCACTTAAAACTTTTCCAACAGAATCATTAATAACTAGATTAGCCTTTGAGTCAGCTGAAGTAGAACTTTTATTTATAAGAATAAGATTTTTACCTCTAAAATAATCAATTAATCCAGCCGCTGGATAAACAACTAATGAAGTACCTCCTATAATTAAGGTATCAGCTTTAGATATTGCTTTAATTGCACCTGTGATAGTATTATCATCTAATCCTTCTTCATAAAGAACAACATCTGGTTTAACAGTTCCTTCACACTTTGTGCAAATAGGAATTCCTTTTGATTCTAATATAAAATCTGAATCATAAAATGCATTACAATTAGTGCAATAATTTCTATGAACAGATCCATGTAGTTCGAAAACATTTTTAGAACCAGCAGCTTGATGAAGTCCATCTATATTTTGGGTAACAATAGCTTTAAGTTTCCCCATTTCTTCGAGTTTAGCTAAAGCGATATGTCCGCTATTTGGTTTAGCATCTGGATATATAAGTTTAGCTTTATAGAAGTTAAAAAATTCTTCAGGATGTCTAATATAAAAGCTATGAGATACTAATTGTTCAGGTGTAAAAGTTACATTAAGTTTTTTATTAAACAAACCATTAGCACTTCTAAAATCAGGTATTCCAGATTCGGTTGACATTCCTGCACCGCCAAAGAAGACTATGTTATTGCTGTTTTTTAAAATATCTGATAATTTATCTATTTCAATACTCATAAAAATCATCTCCAAACTGTATTTATATATATTTATTATTACACAATTTATTATAAAAATTAAAGAGATATGAACAAATAGTATTTATTTTAATGGTATAATTTTCATAAAATTGAATTTGGCAGGGGATGAAAAAGTGAATATTATTATTGAAACTAAAGATCTTATATTAAGAAATATAAAATTAAATGATTTAAATGTACTTCATGAAATAAGGAATGAGGAATATATTTTAAAATGGATGCCAGATTGGAAAAGTACAAAGAAAGAAACAAAACAATGGATTTCTGAAGTAATAGATTTTTATGATAAACAGAATGAAAATGATTTATGGTGTCAGTTAGTTATAGAAAAAAAATCAGATAATACTATATTAGGAATAATAGCACTACAAACTAAATTTGAAGTTAATAATGAAATTGAAATAGCATATTTTATATCTGAAAAATACTCAGGAAAAGGGTATATGAAACAAGCAGCTAAGGCAATATTAGAATGGGGATTTGATAATTATAATTTTCCTTTTGTTATAGCAATTGTTGAAATAAATAATTATCCGTCTCAAAAAGTTATTGAATCAGTTGGATTTAAAAAAGTTGAGACAAGAATGATTTTAAATTCTGGTGAGGAGAAAGAAAAGCCATTTTTTTATTATAGATATGACAGAAAAATTAATCATTCTAAAAATTAGAATAATAAGTATATATGATAAATTAGATTTCATTGATAATGAATGAAGAATTTAATATAATTATGGTAGTAAATTAAACAAATGATAAAATAGATATAAATGAAAAAATATAATGGTAAAAAATTAAAATTTATATGTACTTTTAATTTGTTTAAAAATGGAAGAAATAAGTGTACATTTGAGATAGTCTACGATGAGGAGACTATATAATAAGGAGGTTATTTTGTGAATTATGACTATGTAAATAATTATAGTGAAGAAGAATTTGAAGACATTCAAGCTCATTATGATGGAAAAGCAGAGTATGACAATGGTTTAATATTCTTAAGTTCAACAGCACCAATAAAACATAGTCAAATTAAACGAAATATTTTAACCGAACTTTCAATATATTTAAAAGGTTCAAAATGCCAAGCTTATGATGAACAAATAGAGGTAATATTTAATTATAAAGATGATATTAGAAAATATAAACCAGATATTTTTATTATGTGTGAAGATGCAACTAAAAAAGGTGAAAGCTTTACTTCCACTCCAAGAGTAATATTTGAGATATTATCAAAATCAACTGCTAAATTTGATAAGGGTAGAAAATATGATACCTATGAAAGGTTTGGGGTATTAGAATATAACCTTGTAGAACAAACTGGCTTTATTGTCCAACATGCATTGATTGATGGAGCATATCAGATAGTTAATGTATATAAGAATAGTGATGAATATAGTTCAACTGTATTTTCAGATTTAAAAATAAATTTAACTGATATATTTGAATAATTTTTGTAAGTGTCTAGTTCACAACTAGGCGCTTTTTTATTCTTTAGGAATTTATTATAAAAATTAAAGTAATATAGAAAAATAATCTGTATAACATTATGAATTTTAATGGTATAATTTGTATAAATAGATATATTTTTTAGTGAGGAAATTAAATGAAAATAGATAGATTATTTTCTATTGTAAATATATTAGTTAGTAAAAAGAGTGTTACTGCTGCCGAATTAGCAGAGCAATTTAATGTATCTGTTAGAACTATATACAGAGATATTGAGATATTATCTACAAATGGTATACCAATTTGTTCAGCTCAGGGTAAAGGTGGCGGGCTTTCTATTTTAGACAATTATTCTATAGATAAAGCTATATTGTCTGATAGTGAGCAGAAACAAGTACTTATGGCATTACAAAGTGTAAATGCTACAGGACAGATAAATGTAGATGATTCTTTTTTAAAACTAAGAAGTTTATTTAGGAAGGATGCAATTGATTGGATAGAGATTGATTTTTCAGGTTGGGAGCAAAGTGAAGAGGATAAAGAAAATTTTGAAATTATTAAAGACAGTATTATTAATTCAAAGGCAGTATATATTTCTTATTTTAGCAATAAAGGTGAGAGGTCAGAGCGTATTGTAGAACCATACAAATTGATATTCAAAGGATATAATTGGTATATTTATGGATATTGCAGAAAAAGAAAAGATATGCGGTTTTTTAAATTAACAAGAATAGAAAAAATAGAAATTTTAAAAGATACCTTTGTAAATACACCACCATTAAATATTAGTTATGATATGTCACCAAAGGAAGAATTAATTGAAGTGAAGCTTAAAGTACATATTTCCATGGCTTCAAGGGTTTATGATGAATTTAAAAATGGAAAAATTACTTTAGAAAATAATGAATTTTATATTATAGTAAGTGTTCCAAAAACTAAATGGTTATATGATTATTTTCTTGGTTTTGGAAATAGCCTTGAGATACTTGAACCGTTAGAGATGAGAGAAGAACTTAAGAAAAAAGTAGAAGAAATTATAAAAAAATATTTATAATATGACACATAGATGTCATGTTATGTTTGTTAATATTTGATTATTAAAGAAAGAGAGGTAATCAAATATGAATTATGAGGTTGTAAATTTAAAAGAAAAGAAAGTAGTAGGATTAACTGCTAGAACAAAAAATTGTGATGATAATATGACAGAGATAATAGGATCACTGTGGCAAAATCTTTATGAAGGTGGAGTATATAATACTATTAAAAATAAATCAAATGATAAAGCAATAGGTATTTACTCTGATTATGAAAGTGATGTTAATAGCGAGTATAGTGTTACGGTAGGGTGTGAAGTTAGTGATGCAGAAAATATGAGTGAAGGCACTATAGTAAAAGTTATTCCAGCTGGAAAATATGCTAAGTTTATTGTTCATGGACAAGTACAACAAGCAGTTAATAATTTTTGGCAAGAGTTATGGAATATGAAATTAAATAGAAATTATAGATGTGATTTTGAGGAATATCAAAATTGTGATATGGAAAATGCAGAAATTCATATTTATATATCTGTTGATTAAAATAAATTTTATATGATGAATTAAAGATAAGCTAAAGGGTTAAAACTAAATTTTTTAGCTTATCTTTATTTAAGAATAGTATTATTATAGTAGGCAATTAATTTTGAAATATAAACATACCTTTGGAAAAAAGATTTATAACAAAGAATTCTATTAAAGTTTTATAAATAAATATTTGGTAATTATGTATTTTATTATGATATAATTTTATAATAGTTACTTAGTTAAAATAGGGGGAAAATAATAAAGTTTTTTAGTATTAGATATTGAGGAGGTTTGGATTAATGTATACAGTTGGAATTATTACAAGTAGTGATAAAGGATATACAGGCGAAAGAGAAGATAAAAGTGGAGCTGTAATAAAGGAAATAGTGGAAAGTAATGATTTTGAAGTTGTAAGGCAAATAATTCTTCCTGATGATAAGGATATGTTGTCAAAAGAATTTATATATATGAGTGATGAACTTAATGTTAATCTTATTTTAAGTACAGGGGGAACTGGATTTTCTCCAAGAGATATAACTCCAGAGGCAACTAGGATAGTTATTGAAAGAGAAGCACTAGGAATATGTGAAGCGATAAGATATTATAGTCTTCAAATAACTAAAAGAGCAATGTTATCAAGAGCTATTTCTGGAATTAGAGGGAAAACGTTAATAGTTAATTTGCCAGGAAGTCCAAAAGCATGCAAGGAAGCATTGGATTTTGTGTTAAATGATATAAAGCATGGAATAGATATTTTGCTGGAAAAATCAAAAGAATGTGCAAGAAAATAGAGAATATAATAAGAAAATTTATTGAAATTAAGCTATATTTTTTAGTTATAGGGTTTTAATTTTAAAAAATGGCTATGTTTTAAAACAGTGTTGATATTGTAGTATAAAGCTCATGGACAGAGGAATTTACTTTAAGAACACTAAAATAAAGCTTAGTCCAATTAATGCATGCTCCCAATCAAAGATTGCTGACAAGCAATTAATTATACAAATCTTCATTAAGAGTTCTAAAAAGCAAATTCCAACGCCATTTCGCCCTTATACTAAAATATCAACATTCACTTAAAACATAGCCTAAAAAATAAATACTTTTATATATTATATTTAAAATCCTATTAATGCTACTGATATCAGGTGTTAAAGAAGTATACAGTAAGTCTTAATATAAATAAAAAACAAAAAAATCAAAAAAGTTTAAAAAAGTTGTTGACATAATAGTGATATCTAGATATAATACTACTTGTGATCTGGTGATGACGGCGTAGAGGTAACACTCCTCTCCATTCCGAACAGGAAAGTTAAGGTCTACAGCGCTGATGGTACTGCACGGGAGACTGTGTGGGAGAGTAAGACGTTGCCAGGTAAGCATGGCTCGATAGCTCAGTCGGTAGAGCAGAGGACTGAAAATCCTCGTGTCACTGGTTCGATTCCAGTTCGAGCCACCAAAAAAACACTAACAATGTTAGTGTTTTTTTTATTCTTTAGGAATATTAAATTCTTTTAAATAAAAAGGCTCTGTTTTAAATGTGTGTTGATATATGCAATAGGTAAAGTGGCATTGTAATTGGACTTTGAGAATTCTCAATGAGTATTGTCACATTTA
>NZ_JAMQIF010000043.1:0-1532 GCF_023845855.1 Clostridium sp. ZBS2 | reverse complement strand
ATACTCATTTTAGCATTCCTAAGTTCAATTACTCCGCCCACTTTGCTTATGCATATATCAGCACTATGCTAAAACAGAGCCAATAAAAAAAGAGCATAGATGTTTTAAAACTGATCTATACTCATAAAAATATTAAACTGTACATTGCTCAATTTCTATTGTGTAATTACTACAACAAGGACAAACAACTACGCTAACAATGTAACTATCATCTATTTTTCCAACTCTAAAAAGCTTATTATAAGATGTATTTTCATATTCTTTACATAGTGTATTTATTATGTATTTATTTTCTTTTGTATAAACATAAAAATGATATTCTAAATAAGCATAAGATTTATTTATCTTTTCTTGGGAATCACAGTAACATTTATCGCCATAAAATTCTTTTGAAAAATTAATAACTTTTCCTTCGTATAAAGCATTTAAAATTATATCTAATGATAAGCCTTCAATTTCTTCAACTTCATTATCAGAATCTAAAAATATACCGTCACAATTTTCTTTATTTAATACATATTCTTTATCATCATATACAAACTTATATTCCATAAAATTTCTCTCCTTAACTAAATTAATAATAATTATATAATATCATATAATTTTAATGTACATAACAATATATTTGTAATATATTATATGTTAAATATGTATGGATATATGTAATAAATAAGGTGAAATTGCAATTATTTTATGTAGATTTATTTGGAAATATATAAATAATCTACCAAAACATAGTTTGATAATAAATAATATAAAATGAAACCATTTTGTAAGAATTAGGACACAGATATGTAACAAATAAAAATTTATAGTGATATAAAATAATAATAAGAAATCCTTAATTTTGAATTAATAAACTTTTAAGAGTACTGATGTAAAATTAGTATTATAGAATATTATAAAATAAAAATATTTTAGATTGGAGATGAGTTTAATGTTAGAAAAGATTATGTTAACTGATAAGGAATATGAAAATTTAGCAAAAGGAATTGCAATGGGAGTTGGATTTGGAACTATTATTGGTACAATTTTTGATAATGCAGTGTTTTTCTTTGCAGCAGGAGGAGTATTAGGAATAATAGGCTCATTAATCTATTCTAAAATAGAAGAGTATAAAGAAAATCATATATAATAAACCATAAAAGAAATGCATTATTAAGCGTATCAAAACATAATTTAAACATGTGTAAATTTATTAAGACTCTTTTAAATTTAGGGTATGTTTTAAATCTGTGTTGATATATGCAATAGACAAAGTGGCATTGTAATTGGAATTTGAGAATACTTAATGAGTATTGTCACTTTTACTGCTTGTCTCAATTTTATATTGGGAGCAAGCTAAAAAGGGACTATACTCATTTTTAGTATTCCTAAGTTCAATTACTCAGTCCACTTTGCTTATGCATATATCAACATGATACTAAAACACAACTTAATTTTTAAACCTTAATATTATCTTAAGCTAATGTTAATTTACTATCAATGTTTAAAATGGTAAAATTAATAGTACTAAAGTATTTAGAGAGATG
>NZ_JAMQIF010000042.1:0-451 GCF_023845855.1 Clostridium sp. ZBS2 | reverse complement strand
TGTCCAGTTGCTAAATCAATGGTAATTCCTTCTTTATCAAAGAAGCCCTCACTAATTGCAACATACATAGGTCCATAGAAAACAGAACGAGTAACCTCATTTAAACGAACAGTAACTTTTGCATCCTCACTAGTAGTTTTAGAAGAACTCTTAGAATTACAAGCAATTAAAGAAGTAGCCAAAGTAAGAATTACAGTTAAAGAAAGTAAAAGCTTTAAACCTTTTTTCATTAAATTGCATCTCCTATAAAGTAATGATTAGGCTAAAAAAGACTTAACTATTTAAACTAAGTCATTTTTTATTGAGCCTAAAGTCTTTCTGTTGTATATTATGAAATTTTATATAAAAGAGTGTTAAATTGATGAATTATATGTAAGAAAATTAATCGTTAGCGTAGAGTGCCTTGTGTTTAATAATAGAAATTATTTTTTATAAATAATGTTTTTATAAG
>NZ_JAMQIF010000041.1:0-6943 GCF_023845855.1 Clostridium sp. ZBS2 | reverse complement strand
TGAGTTTCTTAAATGAGTTTCTTATTTGTACATTATTTAATTTGGAAATAAATAACATATTAAAATATAATGTGAAATAAGAACTTGTTATACACTTAAAAGTATATAAAATGAGAGGTATTTATATGGAATTTAAATTGGCAGTATTAGTAGTCAAAGATAAGGATTCAAATCTTCTAATTCCACTAACAAAAGTTCATTTTCTTCAGTTCTACAAGCATCAACTCTTTGAATTCCATGAGTTAAATTGTTCCACTGAATAAATTTTTGTGCAAATTCTAAATCCTCTTTAGTAGGTACATATTCCTTAAGCTCCCATCTTTATATGCAAAATCTAAAAAGTTAAATACTACGTAACATTAAGAAAGTGTATAATCTGTCGATTGAACAAAAATTTGCGATAAGGAACAAAGTGGAGAATGGAGTTACTAAGTTAGAAAAGTTAAAGTGTAATAAGGAAAATGAATCTATGTCGGAAGGTGAAATAAAAGAAGTTTTGGACAAAATAAAATAGAAGAAATAAGTAAGAATGATGAAGCTAAGAACAAAAATACATAGAGAATTTATTAATGGGGTAGAATATAATAGAAATTAAAATTAAGAACTCTAGAAATAGGGTTCTTTTATGATGCAATAAAGTAGAGATACATAATAATATTAAATTTAAATATTTATAGTAATAAAATTAAATATGGTTTAGGCATCAGCTAGTTAAAAATATTGATAATTTTATGGATTGAATTAAATAACAGTTTATATAGATATAAGATAGTTTTAATATAAAATATTGTTTTAGGAGGTGTCTTATTTGGATAATTATAAAGACAAAGTAAAAAAATATCTAATAACATTTACTATAATAATCGTATTAGTTATTTTATGTATATTTTTATTATGGATAAGTAAAGGTGGAGATTATAAGTTATATTATTCAACAATAGGATGTCTATTAGGAGGATTTGTTGGAGGTACAGGAACTTTAATAGCTGTTGTTATAACTACAGAAGAAACAAGAAAAATTCAACAAGAAAATAAGAAAGCTATAATGTACAAAGAATATTTGGAAGATGTAAAAAGAAATAAACCAATATTAATATTAAAAGAACAAGATTTAGGTAACGATTATGTTAAAGAAGTGAGATTTAGTATTGGCACAATATATAATACAAATGTAAATTTACATGAAATAAAAAATGTAGGAATAGGGATTGCTAAAGATATAAAAATAAGTGCAATAACTAAAAATAATTCTAATATTAGTGAATTCTATATCAACTTATTGGAAAAAGATGGAGTTGTAAAAGAGTACTCAATAAGAAACTCTCAAGGAAATAGAATGGAAGGAAATGTAGGAAAAATAGAAATAGAATGTAAAGATATTTTTGATAATTTATATTGGACAATTTATGATGTAGAGGAATTTAAAATTCAACATCAGGTATATTTAAAGATAACCAAAATTAAACATAATAAAAAAATTAAAATAAATAGTATTTAAACTAGGTTAAGTAAGATGAAGATATTTATGAAGCAAAAATAAACCTAGCAGAAGAATTAGTAAACTATGATAAGGTAAAAAATAATTAGCAAATAAAAGCCTTGGTAGATTTTTTAGAGTATTTATTTTTAATTCAAAGTTCTGAAATAGAAAAGAAATATGATGATTATAAAAAGAAAAAAGGAGGGGCATTGAAAATGACTGTTGATGAAATAAGAAAAAGACATTATACATAAAAAGGTAAAGAAGAAGGAGAAAAAATTAAGGCGCTAGAAATAGCAAAAAATTTACTAGATATCTTAGATAATAAAACAATAGCAATAAAAACTGGATTAACAGAAGAAGAAATATATGCTCTTAGAAAAAAAGAAGGTAATTAGTATTTTTTAGAAACACTTAGGATTTAATTATCTTAGGTGTTTTTTTCTGTGCAATTCTATTAAAGTGTATAATTTAACTAGAATGGTAAATATTCTATTTTACCAGCCATAAATTTATATAAAACCCTTTAATTTAAGAAAATGGCTATTTTACGGTGATTAACCTTAACATGAGATGTATTTAATTATATTACAAACATCAGCACCGAATGTGTTGGTGTTTTTTGATTTTTATATGGAAAAATATAGAGTATAATAGAATTTGCAAAGAAATTTATAGAAATATAGTTTATATTAGATTACTATAAATAATAATTTAGTGATGGGGGTATTAATAATGAAATTTAATAAGAAGGGGAAGGTTATTGCTACTATTGTACTTGTAATTGCAGTAGTTATAGGAATATTTGCTTTTAAAATATTTCATAGAGTAACTAACTCTCCTATGATTAAAAGTGAAGATAGAAATGAGAAATTTATAGCAGATATTGAGTTCTTAAAAAAGGAATTACCTAAAAAGCATAAGAATTTATTTTTTTCTAAATCAGAAGAAGAATTTAATGATGAGATTGACTCACTAATTAACAATGTTTCAAGATATAGTGATGAAGAGATAAATGGTGAACTTGCAAAAATAATAGTATCTATTAATGACAGTCATACTAATGTAGATATTATGGGTTCACTAGCTTATCCATTAAATTTCTTTCAGTTTGGAAATGATATATATCTTGTTGATGGGGATTCAGAATATAAAGAGTATTTGGGAAAAAAGCTTGTTTCAATAAATGGATATTCAATAAATGAATTAAAAGAAAAATTAGAACCTTTTATATCCAAGGATAATGAAGCTATAAGTAAAAATCAATTTTCAATATTATTAAAATGTGTAGAAGTATTAAAACTTAGTGGAATAGTAAAGGAAGATAATGCAACCTTTACATTTGAGGATTCATCTAATGCTGATGTTATGATAAAACCAGTTACAATGGAAGAGTATATGAATATAACAACATTATCAAGTGATGAAGAGTTTAAAAATAGATTTCCTATATCAAAACAGAACTCAAATGATAATTATTGGTTTAAGTACATTGAAGAAGAAAATACTGTGTATGTAAAATACAATTCATGTATGGAAATGAAGGAGTATTCTTTTTCTAACTTCACTAAGGATGTATTTAATGTTATTGATACAAAAAATGCAACTAAATTAGTTGTAGATTTAAGAGATAATGGTGGAGGGAATTCTAGAATTTTTGAAGCATTTTTAGATGAAATAAAGAAAAGAGAAGATATAAATAAAGAAGGGAATCTCTATGCTATTATAGGAAGGAGAACATTCTCATCAGCAGTACTAAATGCAATGAGCCTTAGAAATGAAACTAATGCTACATTAATAGGAGAGCCAACAGGTGGAAAACCTAATCATTTTGGAGAGGTAAAAACTATACATTTATCTAATGTGAATATTGATGTTAATTATTCAAGCAATTATTTTAAAACCTCAGATAAAGATACAGATTCAATTTATCCAGATATAGAAATAAATTTAAATGCAGAATCATTCTTTAATGGACAAGATGACTTTTTGGATTATGTAATAAGATAATAAATACTATAATTGCATAGGAATAGATTGCTAAATTATTAGGAGGAAAAATGTTAATTAATAAAATACTAGAAAAATTTAATAAACCATCAGTAACTAAAATGGATAATTTAAATGGGGAAGATATATTATTTAAAGTAAAAAATGGTCTTGGAAAATTAACTATGAAATTTGCTAAGGATATAAACAATGATGTAAAGGCAACATTTTATTTAGGAGATACTCCTTTAATTATGTGTAATTCCGAATATTGTCCAACTTGTTCTACAATGATTGCATTAGCTGAAGGAAGAGATGAAGCAGATGATGAGGTTGTTGAAATTTTAAGTGAACTAAACAATATAGAAAGTTTAGAAGATAGTTTTTCTAAAATAAGCCCCATATTATCTTTACTAGAAGATGGATACTATGTTTTAAAAGAAATAGAGTTTTTTCCTACAGATGGTGAAGGAAATTTTTTTTGGAATTTAAAAATGAAGGCTAAAAATTATATGGCAAGCTCATACTATTATGCTCATAACTATGGAACTATTATTATAGAACCAAAGTTTTTATTACCTTCCCAAGGAACCAATTCTTATAACAAAGATAGAGTAGAGTATTATAGGAGGAAAATTAGAAATGGAGAAAAGTTGTTTGGTTTAGCCATTGAAATGAGAGGTACACTTGGACTATTAATAGATGGTCATCATAAGGCTACAGCTTGTTATTTGGAAGGAAAACCAATACGCTGCATAACCATTATAAACACATTTTCATATAAGAATTTTAATTCTAAAGAAGAAGGAATTTCCTATACAGGCAATAATATTAAATATTCTGATATAAAAGATGGAGATAGTATAAAGGAGTTTTATGAAAAGAAGAGTAAAAATAGAAAAAGTAATATTTCATATAAAGAGGTTTATCTAAAAGAAAAATATATTAAGTCTATTGATATTGGTATTCCTAAAGAAGAATTTCCAGACTATGATACGTATGCATTATCAACTCTTGCTAGTGATACATCTGAAGAAAAAATAAGAGATTTATTAAATTATATTGGTGAAGATCCATTAGAGGAGCTTGAGGAAGTATTTTGTAATCTTAGAGTTAATGATAAAAAAAGAGCAAGAGAACTTTGCTTTTCTATTCTTTTATTAGAGTGCTTTCAAAATCTTTGGGATGAATGTGTAATGTTTTTATCTCAATATAATGATGAAGAGGTTCAGGAATTGTTTGTTAATTTGTTGGTTGAGTATGGATTTGAGTATGGACATAATAAAATTAAACATATTATTGACGAATATTTTAAAAGACCAATTTAGTAGCATATTTTAATTTTTTATAATTTTAAAGAATTAAAAAAAACTTGATTACAACGAGGGTATAAGTAAGGATAAAAACAGAAACATAGTCAGCATATATTTAAAAGAATTTAATTGATGAATCTTGTAGTATCAATTAGATTCTTTTTTTGTATTAAATAATTATAAAAAATTATTAATTTTAAATTAGTAACATATGTTACAGAAAAAGTGAAAAGAATATAGTAAAATTTGAATTGTTAAAGTTAAGAAATAACAAAAAGAAATTAATAATTTTTATATAAAAAGAGAAATAGGAGGACATAATATGTCAATGTTTTGTTATCAATGTCAAGAAACAGCAGGGTGTAAAGGCTGTACTAAAGTAGGTGTTTGTGGTAAAGACGAACATGTAGCAAAGGCTCAAGATTTATTAATATATGTAACTAAAGGACTAGCTATAGTAAGTAATGAGGGAAGAAAAGTTGGAGTTACAGATAGTAAAGTTGATAAATACATAACAGAAAATTTATTTATAACAATTACAAATGCTAATTTTGATAGAGATTCTATTTTAGATAGAGTAAGAGAAACTTTAAAATTAAGAGAAATTCTAAACGCTAAAGTTATTAAAGCTGGTGGTAAAGTTGGAGAAGTAAAAGTAAGTGGTGGTTTCTTCAAAAAAATATTTGGAATGCAAACTACAGAAATGATAATGCCAGATGCAGCAACTTGGACAGCTGATAATACGATAGAATTTGATGCAAAGGCTGAAAAAGTTGGGGTTCTTTCAACTGAAAATGAGGATATAAGAAGCTTAAGAGAACTTATAACTTATGGATTAAAAGGATTATCTGCTTATATGAAGCATGCTATGAACTTAAAATATAACAATGAAGAAGTTCATGCATTCATGGCAAAAGCATTAGCAGCTACAATAAATGATAGTTTAACTGTTGATGAATTAGTTGCACTTGCATTAGAAGCTGGTAAATTTGGTGTAGATGGTATGGCATTACTTGATAAAGCTAATACTGAAAGTTATGGACATCCTGAAATAACAACTGTAGATATTGGAGTTAGAACTAATCCAGGAATATTAATTTCAGGACATGATTTAAAAGACTTAGAAATGTTACTTAAGCAAACAGAAGGAACTGGAGTCGATGTATATACTCATGGAGAAATGCTTGCTGGACAATATTATCCAAAATTTAAGAAATATAAACATTTTGCAGGAAATTATGGTAATGCATGGTGGAAACAAAAAGAAGAATTTGAAAAGTTTAATGGACCAATCCTTATGACTACAAACTGTATAGTTATTCCAAAGGATTCTTATAAAAACAGATTATTTACAACTGGTGCTACAGGAATGCCAGGATGTGCTCATATAGAAGCTAAGGCTGATGGAACAAAAGATTTTTCAGAAGTTATAGAAATGGCTAAAAAATGCAGTGCACCTACTGAAATAGAAAAAGGACAAATCGTTGGTGGATTTGCGCATAACCAAGTTTTAGGCCTTGCAGACAAAGTTGTAGATGCTGTTAAAACTGGTGCTATAAAGAGATTCTTTGTAATGGCTGGTTGTGATGGAAGAGCTAAATCAAGAAATTATTATACTGATTTTGCAGAAAAATTACCTAAAGATACAGTTATATTAACTGCAGGATGTGCTAAATATAAATATAATAAATTAAATTTAGGTGATATTGGTGGAATTCCAAGAGTGTTAGATGCAGGACAATGTAATGATTCATATTCATTAGTTGTTATAGCACTAAAACTTCAAGAAGTATTTGGACTAGATGATGTAAACAAACTACCTATATCATATAATATAGCATGGTATGAACAAAAAGCTGTAATAGTATTATTATCATTATTACATTTAGGTGTTAAAAACATTCATTTAGGACCAACACTTCCAGCATTCCTTTCACCAAATGTTGCTAAAGTATTAATAGATAACTTTGGAATTGGTGGAATAACTAATGTAGAAGATGATATGAAGATGTTTATGGAAAGTTAACAACAGTGAAAGTCTAGTTAAAAAAATTAGAAAATTATAAAGAAAAATTATATGCTCCCTTTATAGTAGACAGTTAAAATAATAAAACTGTTTCTATAAAGGGATATTTTATTCTTTAGGAATTTATATTATTAA
>NZ_JAMQIF010000040.1:0-9653 GCF_023845855.1 Clostridium sp. ZBS2 | reverse complement strand
TGAGTTTCTTAAATGAGTTTTTTATTCGTACAATATTGAGTTTGGAAATAAATAACATATTAAAATACAATGTGAAATAATAACTTGTTATACACTTAAAAGTATATAAAATGAGAGGTGGTGAACTTTAGTAAGAGTTTGGTAATTATAATACATTCTCTTACTAAAGATAACATATGGAATTTAAATTGGCACTATTAGCAGTGAAAGATGTTAATGTTTCTAAACAGTTTTATAAGGAACTATTTGACCAAAAAGTTATTCTTGATTTAGGTAAAAATGTAACGTTTAGTGGTGGGTTTGCAATACAAGAGGATTTTGCGTGGCTTACAAATTTATCTGCTAATTCTGTTAAGGAGAAGTCAAATAATATGGAATTATATTTTGAGGTAGATAATTTTGAAGCATTTATGCAAAAGATACAAGAGTATGAAAATATTGAATATGTTCATCAGCCTAAAAAACATGAATGGCAACAAAGAGTTGTTCGTATTTATGACCCTGACCATCATATTATAGAGATAGGAGAATTTATGACAGTTATAGCAAAACGTTATCTTAACAATGGATATTCTATAGAGGAAATTTCAAAAATTATTCAACATCCTATTGAATTTGTTGAAATGTGTAAACAAAGCTGATGAATTCAGTTTATTAAACAAGTTGGTTTAAAGGGGGGAACGTTTTATGGATAAGGCAATTATTATTGGTGCAAGTAGTGGAATTGGAAGAGAATTAGCAAAAATTTTTTCAAAAGAGAAATATAATCTAGGATTAGCTGCAAGAAGAAGTAACTTGTTATCTGAGCTTCAAAAAGAACTACCTACAAAATCATATATAAAAAGTATTGATATTTCTAAACAAGATGAAGCAATGAACAAATTAACTGAATTAATTAATGAAATGGGTGGTGTAGATTTAATAATAATAACTTCAGGTATTGGAGATTTAAATGAAGAATTAGATTGGAATAAGGAAAAAGAAGTAATTGATGTTAATGTATCTGGAGTTACATCAATGATTAATATTTCATTAAAACATTTCATGGAAAAAAACTCTGGCCAATTAGTGGTAATATCATCTGTTGGGGGGTTAAGAGGAAGTAGAGGGGCACCTTCATATAACGCTTCTAAAGCATTTCTTTCTAATTATTTAGAAGGCATAAGATGTAAAGTTAGAAAAAGTAACTCTAATATAACAATAACAGATATTAGACCAGGATTAGTAGATACAGATATGGCTAAAGGAGAAGGATTATTTTGGGTTCAACCCCTTGAGAAAGCATCATATCAAATACATGAGAAAATAAAACAAAGAAAGAAAATAGCATATGTAACTAAAAGATGGGGAGTTATGGCATTTATTTTAAAACATATGCCTGATAGAATTTATTCTAAGTTATAAAAATAAATAACAGAGTGTAAAATCGCATTATTCAAAGAATTGGATTTGCGATTTTTTATTATTCAATACTAAGAAAGTGTACAGTTTAACTAGAATATTAAACATTCTATTTTACCAGCCATAAATTCATGTGAAACTCCTTAATCCATTAGAATTACAGGGTTAAAATGATATTTGGAAATTTTTCTGAGAATCCTATAAACGGCTGGGAAAGTTTCCTTAAAACCTTGAAGTTTCAATGCTTTAGTGATATTGTTGATTTTAGAGAATGGCTATTTTGCTATGGTTTAACCTTAACATGAGATGTATTTAAATTTTTTAGAAATATAAACTATACAAGAACGTGTTATGTTTAACCTTAACATGAGATGTATTTAAATTTTTTAGAAATATAAACTATACAAGAACGTGTTATGTTTAACCTTAACATGAGATGTATTTAAATGCTATTCCTTGCAATAAGTTATAATAATTATACGGAGTTTAACCTTAACATGAGATGTATTTAAATAGATGAAAAAATTGACGATTATTCAAAAGCTAAAAGGTTTAACCTTAACATGAGATGTATTTAAATTAGTTTAGTGATTCACCAATAATAGGAATCTTTCCAGGTTTAACCTTAACATGAGATGTATTTAAATACTGTAAAATATTCTTTTTTTGTTGAATCATAATATGTTTAACCTTAACATGAGATGTATTTAAATTATTTTAAAGTTGACATTTTAAAATCTTCCAATGCGTTTAACCTTAACATGAGATGTACAATAAAATATCCTTATAGTTATAATTTTGATTTTGTGGCTATAAGGATGTTTTTATTTTTAATTCTTAATAATGTTATAAAAACAGTTACTAAAAATGTTACAAGATAGATTAATAAGTTGAAATATTTTTAGAGAAGATAACTTCTTATTTTCTTATATTCATATTTTTATAAATGCTTAGGATTTAAGTATCTTAGGTGTTTTTTTATATGAAATTCTAAAAAAGTGTACAACCTGTAAAAAATGCGACGTAAATGCTGAAAATTGAAATACGAACGATGATCTCTGAAAATGAAATAATACAATGTTAAAGATACCTATAATTTTCACAATCGTAATTTTTTATGTAATATTATTCATATTAGCATCAAACTGCAGTTTGTGAAAATGATGTTTAAAAGTATATTGTTTTTTATTAGAAAGATAAAATTTAGAGCTAACGAGATTAAGTTGCTAATCTTGTTAGCTCATCAGTAAAAATTTAATTATGAAAGTTTTTTTAGCAGATTGAGGTATATAATTTTTGCTATTTTTACATAAACATTGTTATATAAAGCACTGTTTTAAATTGATTTTGAAAAATTTCTAATTGCTTTTTTAATTGCCTGAGCTATTTCTTTAGGAGATTCTCTTTCGTTATTGTCTATCCATTTAGATAACACATTCCAAAGACCACCTATGTTATAAAGAACTATGTATTCTTCTTCAATATGGTTATCATAATCATGCCATTGAACTTCTGAAAATTTATTTATATCAGGTATAAATGAATTTATTTTTTCCATGATAAAGTAAAATAAGTGATTTTGTTTAAGTAATTCTAATTCTTTAATATGTTTATTCCAGAATTCAAAATAATTAATAAGAGTACTATCAAAAGAGAAATCAGTGTTTTCTTTTATAGACCTTATATAGTCTTCGAATAAATAATCTGTGTATTTACATAGTAGATCTTCTTTAACTTTAAAATTACGATAAAATGTTCTTCTTGATAATTGTGCTTTATCTGATATTTCTTTAACTGTAATAGTGGAGTATGGTTTTTCTTTCATTAAATCAAAGAGAGCTTCAATTAACCATTTCTTAGATTGTTCAGCAATTCGATTTGTTTTTTGTTTCAAAGTATACCTCCTAAAGTGTCACAAATTCTTTTAATATGTAGCACTTATCTAAATAGTATTGATATTATCTATAAATGCATTATACTATATTTGAAGCTAAGTGTCACATGTGTGAATTAAATTCTCATATGTGACTATGTATTAGACTTAATTTAAGGGGGTGATTTATATGAATAGTATAAATGTTATTGTTTGGTTATTTCCTGTTATATTTATGATCCATGATTTTGAAGAAATTATACTTGTTTCAGCTTGGAAGAAAAGGTATAAGAATTACCTTGACACCTGCACAATAAAAAAGAAGCCATTTGAAGATTTTAAAAGTACAGATTCCTTCTCAATTGGAGTAGAAATCCTATTTCTGATTTTTTCATTTGCTTCCTTGTTTTCAATCATTTTTAATAGCTATTATATTTGGTATGGACTTTTTTTTGCCACTGCAGCTCACTTTATTACAGCTCATTTAAATTTGACAATAAAATTTAAACATTATGTTCCAGGCATTATAACTGCAATTTTATTTTTACCTTTGAGTATCTATATTCTTTATACTGCAACATTAATATTAGCATTTAGCGTAACTGAAATAATCTTATCTTGTGTTGCTGGTTCGCTATTTGGATTTGTAATTTATGTTTTGCTTCACAGTGTAGAAAAAAATTTTGAAAACCTATTAGTTAAATTCTCAAATAAATAAAATATTATATTAGAGGTGATAATTTTATGGAGAAAAAAAGTATGACAGCACTCATAAGCGCCTTTTCAAGAGCATATCATTCAATACAAAATACAGAGAAAGTATTTGATGATTACTTAGCAAAGGATATTCTAACTCAAAATGAATACGAAGAAATTGTAAGTAATATGTCAAAAGGTATCAAATTTTTCAATCCATCATTTGAGGGTACACAGGATGAAGCTTTACGCTTTATTGTTGATAATCAGTTATCTCCAACTCCAATTGGTAGAGCGGCATTTACAGAAAAGTCGCTTGAAAATGCAGTAAAAATTGGTGCAAAGCAATATTTGATTTTTGCTGCTGGGTATGATACATTCGCATATCGTCAGCCTGACTGGGCAAAAAATATTCAAATATTTGAACTTGACCATCCTTTAACTGGAATTGATAAGCAAAAGCGTATTCAATCAGTAATTACAGAAAAACCTTCCAATTTACACTATATACCTATTGATTTTACAGAAAAGACTTGGGAGAGAAATCTAATTGAATGTTTGCAGTTTGAGCAAAACAAAATAAGTTTTTGCAGTTTACTTGGAGTAAATTACTATTTGACTAAGGAAGATTTTGAACATGCAATAAATACTATTTCAAGTATTGTGCCAAAAGGCAGTAGCATTGTTTTTGATTATCAAGATGAGGATACTTATACTCCAAAGGCAGGGGAAAGAGTTAAAAAGCAAATTGCAATGACTAGTGCATCAAACGAAAAAATGCTTGCAAGTTATTCTTATTTAGAGTTGGAAAAACTATTAGCTCATAGTAATTTCTTAATTTATGAGCATTTAACACCAAATGAAATAACTAAGCAGTATTTCAAAAAATATAATCAATCAAATCCAGAGCATCCTATAAAAGCATTTGATAATGTGAATTATTGCTTGGCAGTTAAGAAATAAAAGCAAAATTTAAGAGATTAGTATCCTTGCTTAATTAATATATTTTTAGAGAAGACAACTTCTTGTCTTCTTATATTCATATGTTGATAAAAATATAACTTCTTTTAATTTTGAATATTAGTTTTAATAAATAATTAAACTATTTTTATAGCAAAGGTGATATCAAATTTATTGTTTACATAATAATATTCGTCTATAATATATAGTAAATATAACTATTTTATTTTTTGAAATTTATAGGAGATAAATTTAGATGAGTATAAATAAGCCAATTCGAGTATCATTAACTAAACAAATAGCAGATGAATTTGAAAATGCAATTTTACGAGGGGATTGGAAAGTTGGAGAAAAAATCCCTTCTGAACCTGAATTGAGTACCCAATTTAATGTAAGTAGAAATACTATTAGAGAAGCTCTTCAATCATTAATTCAAGCTAGTGTTTTATCGTCACGTCAAGGTTCAGGAACTTATGTTATAGCAAGTAGTAGATTTGAAGCGAATATGAAAGAGATGTTAACAAAATCTAGTGTTAATGAGATAGCAGAAGTTAGATGGTTCCTAGAAAAACAAATTGTACGTTTAGCTGCAGAAAGATGTAATGAAAATGATATTAGGAATATGAAAGAAGCTTTATTAGAAAGAAACACTATTAAAGATACTGTAAAGGAAAATTCTGTTGCAGATCTAAAGTTTCATATAGAGATTACAAAAGCTTGTCATAACTCTATTTTTTATGATTTATACAAAAGTATTTCTAAGTATATTCAAACTGAAATACATAATAAAAATCTTAAAAACTTAGATGAAAATAAAATAGATAATTTTCATATAGAGTTATTTGAAAATATATCTTCTCATAATCCTGATAAAGCATCTAATACAATAGAAAAAATATTAAATCTATAAATAAAATGCTATACTATATCAAAAGTAAATTTGATATAGTATAGCATCTTTATGTTTTTAACACTTTTCTACAGTTAAGTCTTCTAAAAAGTCATCTACAACTTCATTTTTCCCGCACTTTAATCCACATCCAATTAATAATAAGATACAGAAATTTAGTATTATTAAGGGGATCATCCATGATGATGTAAAATCAAAAATAAATCCTAGCATAAAAGGACCAATTGCAGCAAATGCATATCCAGCTGATTGAGCCATTCCAGAAAGTTCAGTTGCTTTTTTATCATTTGGAGAACGAAGAGCTATAAATGCAATAGCAAGACTAATACTTCCGCCCATACCAATACCTACAAAAATAAGTGAAATGATTATTAATGAAGTTGATTTGAAAACCATAAGAAAAATCATTCCTACAAAATATATTGCAGATGATAGAGTAGCTATTCCTCTTTGGTTTTTAAACTTATCAGCTATTATAGGAAATAATAGAGTAGCTGGAAGTCCCACTAACTGAAATAAAAAAGACATAGTACCGGCAAATTCAGAACTCATTCCTTTTGAAAGTATAATTGATGGTAACCATGCAACTAAGCAATAAAATATTAGAGATTGGATTCCCATAAACAAAGTAACCCACCAAGCAAGAGGAGATTTCCAAATAGATGAATTTTGTTTGTTTTCAGTATTATTGTTAGACATTTTAACTTGATTATTATTTTTAAGTTGTGGTATCCAAATAAACACAGTTATTAATGTTAGTATTGACCATATGCATAATGAATTTCTCCAACTTAAGTTGAATTTATTTACTAATGGTACACTTATACCAGATCCTACTGCTGCTAAAATACACATGCTTGTTGTATAAACACTTGTAATTACCCCTGTATTTTTTGAGAATTTTAGCTTTATAATACTTGGAATTAAAACATTACCTATAGCGATTCCAATTCCTATAATAGCAGTACCTAAAAATAATCCTAATGCATTTGTATAAGAACGTATTAGTTCTCCGATAAATATGAATGCTAGACCACCCATCATTGTTTTCCCATATCCTAACTTAGAATTTATTTTAGAAACAAACGGTGAAAAAATAGCAAATATAATAAGAGGTACTGTTGTAATAAATCCTGCAATACTATTACTTAAATTAAATTGGGCCTTTATTAAATTTATTATAGATCCAACGGAAGTAATTGGAGCTCTTAAATTAAAAGATATGAAAATTATTCCTAAAATTAAAAATATTTTTGTTGATTTTTTCATTTAAATCCTTCTTTCTTTCAATTAACTTGTCCAATCATTGGACAAGTTAATTATAATAATATATAATTTAAAAGTCAATAAAAATGATGTCCTTTGAAAACTAGATAATGTGATAATTATAAAGTATGTTATAATTAGTGCATCATTATAAATTATTATAAACATTGTAGATTTGGTACTAATTAAGGAGGGCTAATATGGATGTAATAAAAACAATAGAAGAGCGTAGAAGCATTAGAAAGTTCCAAGATAAAACAGTATCAAAAGAGATAATAGAAAAAATTTTAGAATTAGCAACTAAAGCGCCTTCAGGGAAAAATCGTCAACCATGGAGGTTTATTGTCTTACAAGATAGAAGAAAAGATGAATTGGTAAGCCTTATGAAGTTCTCCTTAAATAGAGATAAAAAACAGAATAAGTCTACTGGTAGTTTTGAGTTAAGCATTAATTCAATTAATGAAGCATCAGCAGTAGTTTTAGTATTTAATACATTTTCTAATTTTGAAGAAGACTATAATCATTATAGATTGCTTACTGATACTCAATCAATTGGTGCTGCTATACAAACATTACTTTTAGCAGCACAGGATTTTAAATTAGGAACTCTTTGGATTTGTGACATATTTCATTGTGACAAAGAAATATATTCATGGTTAAATATTAAAGATGAACTTGTAGCAGCAGTAGCAATTGGATACCCCAATGAATCACCATATCCAAGGCCACGAAAGTTGCTAGATAAAGTTGTAAAATGGATATAAATTTTATTTATCTATGTAATACATGAAATTCTTAGATAATCAATTAATAAAATTAAATAACAGATTATAAAGTCGCATTATTCAAGAGATTGAATTTGCGATTTTTTACTGAGCGATACTACTAAAGCGTATAGTTTACTATAATATTAAACATTCTATTTTACCAGCCGTGAATTTATATAAAACTCATTAGTTCATTGAAATTACAGGGATAAGGTGGATTTTTTAAATTTTCCTGAGAATTTTACAATCGCCTGGTAAAGTTTCCTTCAAAGCTTGAGGTTTCAATGCTTTAGTGATATTATTGATTTTAGAGAATGGCTATTTTACTATGGTTTAACCTTAACATGAGATGTATTTAAATACTTTTAGATAATAGAAAATTGTTTTTAGATTATTGTTTAACCTTAACATGAGATGTATTTAAATTATTAATTGTAGATGTTTGTTGACTTGATACAACTGTTTAACCTTAACATGAGATGTATTTAAATATGTGTTGGATATAGTGATGGAATTTAGGAGGAAGAGTTTAACCTTAACATGAGATGTATTTAAATGCTTCAGAAAAGCTAAAAAACGCCTAAAACACATAGTTTAACCTTAACATGAGATGTATTTAAATGATGGAACAAACTTTGATGAAATTCTAAATTTGGATGTTTAACCTTAACATGAGATGTATTTAAATTCCACTGGAGCTGGTATGGGCAGTGTTTCAGTAAGGTTTAACCTTAACATGAGATGTATTTAAATGGAATAGAAGCAGAACCATTGAAATCAACTGAATTGTTTAACCTTAACATGAGATGTATTTAAATTATACTTGTAAGTTAGGATCATCTGGATTTAATGTAGTTTAACCTTAACATGAGATGTATTTAAATTAAATTATATTTAACCTCTTCCTTTCATTAATTTTTGTTTAACCTTAACATGAGATGTATTTAAATAGCCAGTCTTTTGTTGCACTCCATACCTCTGTTGTGTTTAACCTTAACATGAGATGTATTTAAATAAATTAGCTTTATTAGTCCTTTGTTCTAAAGCATCGTTTAACCTTAACATGAGATGTACAATAAAATATCCTTATAGCTATAATTTTGATTTTGTGGCTATAAGGATGTTTTTATTTTTAATTCTTAATAATGTTATAAAAACAGTTACTAAAAATGTAACTAGTAATGTTACAAGATAGATTAATATTGTAATCATGACGGTAAATTAGAGCTATATTTAAGGCCAAAACAATGTGATATTTATATGGTGTTGTATAATTAAATTATAATGGTAATATATTACAGAAGTTTTATCATTCAAGAAAGGATTATATATTATGTTTAATAAAAACACTAACAATAGAAATTCCTTAAGTAATACTATTGTAAACACAGTTATATCCATTTTATGGATTGTATTAATCTGTACAATAATTAGTTCAATTATAATATGGGAAAAAACAAGTGATTTAGTGTATATTATATCAGGAGTTATTGGGACACTAGGAATTTTATTAAATATATACCTTTTATCAAAAGAAAAATCTAGAAAAAGTGAATAATATGGTATTAAAATATGTTATAATTTATTTAAAAACACAGAAAGCTTGGGTTTAAATGGGAAATGAAATAATAAATTTTATGTATTGAGATGAATGGGGGTATACGAAAATGTTAAAAAAGTCAAAAGAAGTTTATGATTTCTTAAATAGGATGGAGATTAGGTTTAAACTTATTGAGCATAAGGAAGTATATAATATTGATGAGATGATGGAACTTAACTT
>NZ_JAMQIF010000039.1:0-642 GCF_023845855.1 Clostridium sp. ZBS2 | reverse complement strand
TAATTCCCCCTGTTTTCTTTTAATTTATATACACACTCTTTAATTTTTTATTTGATTTTTTCATTTATCTTTTGTTGTTTTTTTGTTTTATCTCTTCTACAGTTATTATTATATAATAATTATTATTACTTGTAAAGAGTTTTTTATAAAAAAATTTAAAATATTTTAATTAGCAATTTATATATATGGATATTCCTATATTAAAAAGGAACTTTGATAAGTTGAAAATTACTTTAAAGAATTTTTGTACTAAATATTCACTTTTAGTTCTCAATTCTATTTACTTTATTAAATTATATTTTATTTACCTCTCAGGTCTTAAAAATTTTATAAATTTCTAAAGAAAATAACTAGCCTCCCACCACCCGCTTAGTCAAGTGGTTTTCTTTAACTCTAAAGCACATAATAAAATAGGTACTAGAAATTAAATTTCTAGTACCTATTTATAATAGAGTTTTGGGTTTAATGGATAATTATCAATATATTGAAATTTAAGTATTATGCAAAATATCTATCTAATAATCCTTTAAATGCTCTTCCATGTCTAGCTTCATCTTTACACATTTCATGTACTGTGTCATGTATTGCATCTAAATTTAATTGTTTAGCTAGTGTTGCTAAATCTTTCTTTCCTTGACATGC
>NZ_JAMQIF010000004.1:106388-175676 GCF_023845855.1 Clostridium sp. ZBS2 | reverse complement strand
GTTTATTTTAATGTTTCTTGTTCTGTTCAATTTTCAAAGATCTTCGCTGTCTTTCGACCGCTTTATTATAATAACATTATCAGTTTTAGTTGTCAACATTTTTTTCAAATATTTTTAATCAACTTTCAACTAATTTTGCACTGTTGCTTCGACATTTATTTATCGCTCACAACGGATATTATGATATCATGATTATGTATTGTTATATACATTTATTTTAGCTTATTATAATAAATTAAACGAATTTTTCTCTATTTACCTTCATTTATTTAACTTTTACATATATTGATACACGTGGGTGAGTTATTGCCTTTTTATTCCCACATTACATTTTACCACCCTAAAACACTACATATATTCTTTACTCTTTGCGCAAGTTATCATAATATTAATACTATAAATGTTAATAAAAATTATTAAATTAACCTTTAATATACTACTTGGGGGGATTTTTTATGATAAAAAAAATATTAAGCTTACTTTTATTATGTTCTACTTTGTTTATAGTAGGTTGTACTAAACAAGAAGAAAAAAAAAGCGTTGATAAATCAACTTCAACAATTTCTTCATCCAGCGAGTTAACATCCAATTCAATTTCACCATTTATATTAACTGACTCAACTTCTTTTCGTTGTCCATTTGTATTTAACAATGATACATTAATATTTCCTAATCCAGATGAGAACAATAGAATTTCAATGATAAATGCTCCTCTTCCAAAGGATATATTGAAAAGTAGTGATTTAAACGATCTAGTTGATTATTATACTGGTGACTTAGCTTTAGTAAATAGTACTCTTTATTTTGCAGATGGAAGTAATAGCAATGGACTATCTTCTATAAATGTTTCTGATAAAACATATACCTCTTTAAATAAAGATTCTGTTTATAGTTTAATTTCTTCAAACGATAAATTATTTTACATAAATAAAAATGATAATCAGAAATTATACAGTTATGATATAAGTAAAAATACATCTTCTGCATTATCTTTAGATAGTGTTGGATCTTTTATAGTTAATGGAGATTTTTTAATCTATCAAAACTTAAGTGATAATTCAAAGCTTTATTACGTTAAAAATGATGGTACTAATAGAACTAAATTAACTGATTATACTGCTAATAGTTTTATTCCATTTGATGGAGAAATCTTATTTTTTAATACATCTGATAACGAAACATTATATTCATTAAATATAACAACTTTAGAATCAAAAAGAATTTCAACTTTACGTGGAGAGAATTTAAAGTCTATAAATAATCAATTATTTTTCATAAATAATGATGACTCAAATTATTTATATTCTTTATCTGTAGATTTACCTAATTCTAAAGTTGATTCAAAGCCGTATATTTCTGAATCTCTAAATAATTATTATTTAACTAGCTCAGGAATATTTTATGAAAAATCTATAAATATTAATAATATATATTATTATCAATTTTCTGCAAAAAATTAGACAAAAAGACTGATGGTATTCTAGTATCATCAGTCTTTTCTTTATTATTGGGCTATGTTTTAAATCATTCTGTTTTTACTTTTCATTGATATTAAAATGATTTCCTCTGTACATGAACTTTATACTAAATTATCTAGATGTTTTTAAAATAATACATTATAAATTACTAACTATCTCTTTAAATTTATTTCCTCTAATCATAAAGTTAGGGAACATATCAAAAGATGCACAAGCTGGTGATAATGTAACTATATCACCTTCTTTTGCTAAACTTTGTGCTTTTTCAACTGCTTCTTCTAAAGTACTTACTTCTGAAATGTTTATTTTTATTCCTGTATTGTTTTCTAATTTCTTAAACACTTCTTTTATCTTTTCTTTAGTTTGACCTAATAAGATTAATTCCTTTATATATGGATATCCTTCATTTGCTAATGGTTCAAACAATAAATGCTTATCGTATCCCCCTGCTATCAATATAACCTTTTTATCAAAAGCTTTAAGACCTGCTAGTGTTCTAGTTGGACTTGAAGCTATTGAATCATTATAATACTTTACTCCATTTATTTCTCTAACAAGTTCACATCTATGTTCAACTCCGTTAAAGCTTTCTGCAACTTTTTTCATGCTTTCTATAGATACATCATCTTTAGTAGCTATAAATGCAGCTAAATAATTTTCTACATTATGCATACCTTTTATAACTATATTGTCTTTTTTACAAACTTCTTTACTGTCTACATATAGAATCCCATCTTTATAGTAAGCACCATCTTTTATTTCTCTCTTAGAACTAAATTCTCTTACTATTCCTTTTGCTTCATCTTCAAATCCATAAGTGATTTCATTTTCACGATTTATTACTAATACATTATTAGTGTCTTGGTATAAGAATATATTTTTCTTAGCATCAATATACTCTTGCATATCCTTATGCATATCTAAATGGTTTGGAGCCAAATTAGTACATACTGCTATATCCATTGGTAGATTCATAGTCATTAATTGAAAACTTGATAATTCAAGTACAACTCTATCTTCTGCCTTTATTTCTTCAATTTGAGAAAATAGAGGCGTTCCTATATTACCTCCAACCCAAGTTTTATATCCTTCTTCTTGTAGCATTTTAGATACTATAGTAGTTGTAGTAGTTTTTCCGTCACTTCCTGTTATTCCATATATCTTAGCCTTACAATATCTTACGAACTCTTCCATTTCAGAAGTTACATATGCACCTTCTTTTTTAACTTTAACTAAACATTCACTATCTATTCTCATAGATGGAGTTTTAAAAACAACATCAAATCCTGTAAGTTTATCTAAATAATTCTCTCCAAGCTCTAGATTTACACCTTTATTTTTAAAATCAGAAGATACTTCTCCTAATTCTTCTTCTGTTTTTTTATCAAATGCTGTTACTTCTGCACCTAATTTAATTAAAAAATTGATAAGAGGAATATTGCTTACTCCTATTCCTACAACCCCAACTCTTTTTTTGTATATAAAATCTTTAAATTTTTTAAAATCATCTTTCATGTTTTGCCTCCAAACAAATATGATTATAACTTATACTATTTATATATTATTAAAATTCCCCATATGTTATAAATTATAACATTATTATTTTCATATTTTATCACATGTGTAAAAAGTCATTTTAAACTAAGAACTGTCCTAGCTTAAAATGACCTATAACAAATATTACTTTATAAAAAATTCAAATTAAAATTCTAAGCTTTTTTCTATATAAACTTCTAATTCAGATATTTTAATTCTTTCTTGCTCCATAGTATCTCTATTTCTTATAGTAACACATTGATCTTCTAATGTATCAAAATCTATTGTTATACAATATGGAGTTCCTATTTCATCTTGTCTTCTATATCTCTTTCCTATACTTCCTGTTTCATCAAAATCAATATTGAATTTTTTGCTTAAGTTAGAATATACCTCTAAAGCATTTTCTGAAAGCTTTTTAGAAAGTGGTAATATAGCCGCTTTAAATGGAGCTAGTGCTGGATGTAAATGTAATACAGTTCTAGAATCTCCTCCATCTAATTCTTCTTCATCATAAGCTTCAATTAAAAATGCTAAAGTAACTCTATCTGCACCTAATGATGGTTCTATAACATAAGGTATATACTTTTCATTAGTAGTTTGATCTAAGTAATTTAAATCTTGACCTGAATGTTCTTGATGCTTTTTTAAGTCATAGTCTGTTCTATCAGCTATACCCCAAAGTTCACCCCAACCAAATGGGAATAAATATTCTATATCAGATGTTGCATTAGAATAGAAAGATAATTCCTCTTCACCATGATCTCTCATTCTTAAGTTTTCAGTTTTTACATTTAAATTAAGTAAGAAATTCCAACAATAATCTTTCCAATACTTATGCCATTCTAAATCTGTTCCTGGCTTACAGAAAAATTCCAATTCCATTTGTTCAAATTCTCTTGTTCTGAACGTAAAGTTTCCTGGAGTAATTTCATTTCTAAATGATTTACCTATTTGAGCTATTCCAAATGGTACTTTTTTTCTAGAACTTCTTTGTACAGCTTTAAAGTTTACAAATATACCTTGAGCTGTTTCTGGTCTTAAATAAATTTCTGATTTAGCATCTTCTGTAACACCTTGGAATGTTTTAAACATAAGATTGAACTTTCTTATGTCTGTGTAATTCATCTTTCCACACTTAGGACAAACTATGTTGTTACTTTCAATGTATTCTTTTAATTGTTCATTAGTCCAGCCATCAGCAGATGCTACTTCTGCACCATTTTCAGTCATATGATCTTCAACTATTTTATCAGCTCTAAATCTAGCTTTACATTCTTTACAATCCATTAATGGATCTGAGAATCCACCAACATGACCTGATGCTACCCAAACATCACTGTTCATTAATATAGCTGAATCAAGTCCTACATTATAATGACTTTCTTGTACAAACTTCTTCCACCAAGCTTTTTTAACGTTATTTTTAAATTCTACTCCTAAAGGACCGTAATCCCATGAGTTCGCCAATCCACCATATATATCTGATCCCGGGAATACAAAGCCTCTATTTTTACAAAGAGCTACAATCTTATCCATTGTCTTTTCTACTGCCATTCTTTCTTACCTCCAATTTATTTTCATAAAATAAAAAAAGCCCTATAACCATAAAGGGACGAAATATTAATTCCGCGGTTCCACCCTTCTTAGCTTAAGCCCGACTTTCTTCTCATTACACTCAAAAGTTCCATTCATTTTAATATTATAATGATTTCCACCAAACATCATCTCTCTAAAAAAACATTAAAACTACTAATCTTTTTCACTGTGTATATTCAATTATATATTAATTTTATCAAAAGGCTTTTAGATGTCAAGTAAAAAACCTCCTATTCTTAATATATATGTTATTTTAAAATATAAACTCTTTTTATTGAAACAAAAAAGAGTTTTATAAAAATAGACTTTATCTACTTTTATAAAACTCCTAAGAAAAGCTATGTATTTTATTATCATATATAAACATGATTAAATTTATATTATTTTTAGATAAAAAAAATGGCTCCGCGAAGAGGACTCGAACCTCCAACCTATCGGTTAACAGCCGAGTGCTCCACCATTGAGCTATCGCGGAACGTCATTACTTTTACTATTATATCAGACTATTATAATATTGCAACCCCTTTTTGAACTTTTTTGTTTTTTATAATTTACATTTTAGCTGATAACTTTTTTATACTTTCTGTAACCTAATATCTTTATATCTATAGATATATATTCAATATTTTAATTATTACATAAACATTACTGATTTACTTTTATCACATGAAAAAGAGTTTTATAAAAATAGACTTTATCTACTTTTATAAAACTCTTACTAGAAAACATATATTTAATCATCTCATACAAACATGATTAAGTTTATACTATTTTTAGATAAAAAAATGGCTCCGCGAAGAGGACTCGAACCTCCAACCTATCGGTTAACAGCCGAGTGCTCCACCATTGAGCTATCGCGGAACGTCATTACTTTTACTATTATATCAGATTATTATAATATTGCAACCCCTTTTTGAAACTTTTTTTAATTCTTTATAAATTACATTTTACTAATAGGCTATGTTTTAAAACAGTGTTGATATATGCAATAGGTGAAGTGGCATTGTAAATGGACTTTTTTAATTATTACCTAAATAAAATGAATATTAGTAATTTATTTTTATTACATCAAAAAGAGTTTTATAAAAATAGACTTTATCTACTTTTATAAAACTCCTATTAAAAACTATACATTTTATTATCTTATATAAACATAGTTAAATTCACACTATTTTTAGATAAAAAAAATGGCTCCGCGAAGAGGACTCGAACCTCCAACCTATCGGTTAACAGCCGAGTGCTCCACCATTGAGCTATCGCGGAACGTCATTACTTTTACTATTATAACAGATTTTTTATAAATCTCAACCCTTTTTTATAATTTTTTTGTTAATTAAGCTAAATTTTAAGATAATGTTGATATATTCATAGGTAAAATGACATCAGAATTTTACTTATCCATATATAAATGTTCTTCATAACTATTCTTTGATTAATAATCTTTTATATGTCAAAAGTCCCATAATATTATAATATGGGACTTTTGATAAAATTAAATTATTTAATACTATTTTTGTGGTTTCATTGTTGGGAATAATATTACGTCTCTTATAGATGATGCATCTGTTAAGAACATAATAAGTCTATCTATACCCATTCCCATTCCACCTGTTGGTGGCATACCTGTTTCTAACGCACTCATAAATTGTTCATCTAACATATATGCTTCGTCATCACCAAGTTCTCTTTCCTTAGCTTGTTGTTCAAATCTTTGTCTTTGAACTACAGGGTCATTTAATTCTGAGTAAGCATTACATAATTCTCTTCCGAATACGAATCCTTCAAATCTTTCAGTAAATTCTTCATTTCCTCTCTTCTTTTTAGTAAGAGGTGAAATTTCAACTGGATAATCCATAACAAATGTAGGTTGAATCATATTTGCTTCACCAAATTCTTCATATAAAGCATTTAATACTTCACCTTTTGTTACTGTATTTAAAGGCTTAGCAAATTCCAAATGTTTTTCTTTCGCTATAGCTTGAGCTTCTTCATCAGACTTTATTGTAGTAAAATCTACACCTGCATGTTCTTTAACAACATCAACCATAGTTACTCTTCTCCATGGTGGCATAAAGTCTATTTCTGTACCTTGATAAGTAACTTTTGTAGTTCCATTTACTTTTTCACAAACATATGCAACCATATTTTCTGTTATTTCCATCATATCATTATAATCAGAATATGCTTCATATAATTCAATAGCAGTAAATTCAGGATTATGTCTTACTGACATTCCTTCATTTCTGAAGTTTCTTCCTATTTCATATACTTTTTCAAATCCAGCTACAACTAATCTTTTAAGATATAATTCTGTTGCAATTCTTAAGTACATATCTATATCTAAAGTATTATGATGAGTAACGAAAGGTTTAGCAGCTGCTCCTCCTGCAATTGGCGCAAGTATTGGAGTTTCCACTTCTAAGAAACCCTTAGTATCTAAAAATTCTCTAATTCCTGAAATAATTTTACTTCTCTTTATAAAAGTTTCTTTTACTTCTGGATTAGTTATTATATCAACTTCTCTTTGTCTATATCTTAAGTCTGGATCTTTTAAGCCATGCCATTTTTCTGGTAATGGTTTTAAAGACTTACATATTAATTCAAAGTTAGATACTTTAACAGATACTTCTCCTGTTTTTGTAGTAAATACTTCTCCTGTTGCTACAACCCAATCTCCAAGATCATAAGTTTTATATGATTTTAAACTTTCTTCTCCTACAAGATCAATCTTTATAAATAATTGGATTTTTCCATCTTTATCATGAATATCTGAAAAGACAACTTTTCCTTGTCCTCTCTTTGACATTATTCTTCCTGCAACTGTTACATTTTTTCCTTCTAATTCTTCATAATTAGATTTAACTTCTTCTGATGTATGAGTTCTTTCTACCTTATAAACATCAAAAGGGTCCTTACCAGCTTCTTGTAAATCTGCTAATTTAGTTCTTCTCAATGCTTCTTGTTCGTTATACTGAGATTCTAATTCACTTATATTCATTTCCTCAGTTGACATATTATCCCTCCGTTAATCGCTTCTTAATTTATTTGGTTCCCCTTTTAGCCTCTTTGTATATCTAAAATTTCGAACTTGCTTACGCCATCTGGAATTATAACTTCCACTATATCACCAATTTTCTTTCCTACTAGAGCATTTCCAACTGGTGATTCATTTGATATTTTAAAATTCATAGGATCTGCTTCTGCTGAACCTACAATTGAATATTCAACTTCTTCATCAAAATCATAATCCTTAACTTTAACTTTTGACCCAACTGAAACTATATCTTTTGGAATTTCTGATTCATCAACTACAACTGCATTCTTAAGCTTATTTTCTAATTGTAGTATTTTTCCTTCTGTAAATGCTTGGTCGTTTTTAGCTTCATCATATTCTGAATTTTCGCTTAAATCTCCATAACCCAAAGCAACTTTTATCTTTTCAGTTATTTCTTTTCTTTTTACAGTTTTTAAATATTCTAATTCACTTTCTAATTTCTTAACACCTTCGTAAGTCATTACGTATTGTTTTGGTTCACTCATATTTTACTCCCCTTCAATCACCTTAAATTTTTTTATATTTAAGTGCCTATTTCAGGCATTATACTCAAAATCATTAACTAATTATAAATCAGGGTATCATATATGTCAACAAACCTACTGATTGCCTAATATGATTTCCACATCATTATACAGTATTGATTCAAGTGTAATATCATTACTTTTTAACATTTCACATATACTACTATTTCTTTGTTTTCTAATTATAGAAGCTATTAATTGTGGAGGCATTTCTTTTAACAATATATTCCAAGGAACTTTGTATAATATACTATTTATATATATGCCTTTATTTGAATTAGTTGGAAAATCCCCTAAATACCAAACATTGTTACAGTCATATTGTTTATTTTTAGATGTAACAACAAAATCTATATTTGGTAAATTACTTTCTCGTAATATTACTTCTATAGATAATCCATATTCACTCATAATAGTTTCTCTAATTTTTTCTATTTTATTAATGCTATTATTCAGCAGAATAACATTTCTGCCTTCTTTAGCCAATTCTTTAAGTATGCTTACTAATAAGTTTTCCTCATCAATATCTACTAATATATTTGAATTCTTAATAGATTTATTAAGGTTCATTAAAACAAACCTTATGCTTTGTACTATACTATACGAAATGAACTCCTTTTGAAATTTACTTGCATAATTTAAATTATACAAGCTCTTTCCATTCAAACTTAATTCATCATACTTTCCATTATATTTAGTTAATATCCTTGATAGATTTTTTTCGTAAGCAATATCATTTAAATTAGATGGAATTTCTACTCTTTTTATAAGAATACCCAATTCCTCTATTTTTATATCTTTTAATTTTTTTGTTTTAAATACGTCAATTATTTTAGTAAAGAAATTATATTTATTATATATACGTTTTTTATTCAAATATACATATAAAATAGTATCCATAAATAAAATTCTCCATAACATTGATATCAATACTATCATATTCTAATAACTTTACAATAATTCTTATTTATAAAGTATTTTTATATTGTTCTAAAATACTCATAACTTCATCACTATCATTAAGAATATTTATTTGATTCTTAATTTCTGTGGATCTTGGAAGTCCTTTTATATACCAAGAAGCATGTTTTCTCATTTCTCTTATAGCCTTGTATTCTCCATCATTTTTAATAGCTAGTTCATAATGTCTTATACACATATTAATTTTATCCTGATAAGAAATTTCTCCAACAGCTTTTCCATTCAATGCATCTTGAATTTGTTTAAATATCCAAGGATTACCCATACTACCTCTTGCTACAAGTATTCCATCACAATTTGTTAATTCTTTCATTTTTATTGCATCTTCTGGTGAAAATACATCTCCATTCCCTAAAACAGGAATAGAGACTGCTTCTTTAACCTTCTTTATTATCTCCCAATCTGAGTGACCTTCATACATTTGCTTTCTAGTTCTTCCATGAACAGCTATTGCATCTGCTCCAGCTTCTTCTAATACTTTTCCAAACTCCACAGCATTTATATGTTCATCATCATATCCTTTCCTAAACTTTACTGTTACAGGTTTTTTAGAAACTTTTTTTATTGCTTTTACAATATCATAAGCTAAATTTGGCTCTAGCATAAGTGCTGATCCTTCTTTGTTTTTTACTATCTTAGGAGCTGGACATCCCATATTTATATCTATAATACAAACATCTTCTCTTGGATTTAAATATTTTTCACATATTTCTGCCATTATTTCAGGTTCACGTCCAAATATTTGTACTGCTACTGGAGACTCCTCATTAGAGACTCTAAGTAGAGTTTGCGTATTCTCACTCCCATAATATAAAGCCTTTGCACTAACCATTTCAGTGCAAACTAGTCCACAACCCATTTCCTTACAAAGTCCTCTAAATGATAGATCTGTAACACCTGCCATAGGTGCTAAAAAAACAGTATTATCAAAACTCAGATTTCCTATTTTCATTTGTTTTACTCCCTATTCTTTTTGTATAATATTTTTAATCCCTCTAATGTTAAATCTGAATCTACTTTATTTATTACATCTGTTTCGTTTGCTATTAAATTAGCTAAACCTCCTGTTGCTATGACATAAGGCTCTACTCCATCGCTCATTTCTTCTTTCATTTTCTTTACAATATACTCAACTTGACCTATGTATCCAAATAATACACCAGATTGTATACTCGAAACTGTATTTTTGCAAATTACTTTTCTAGGTACTTCTAATTCTACTCTTGGTAGTTTAGCTGCTCTTTCAAATAATGCATCTGCAGAAATTCTAAGCCCGGGGCATATACAACCTCCTAAATAATCTCCATTTTCAGTTACAGCGCAAAAAGTTGTTGCTGTACCAAAATCTATTATAATGACTGGTCTTTTGTAAATTTCAAAAGCAGCAACTGCGTTAACTATTCTGTCTGCACCTACTTCTTTAGGATTATCATATTTAATATTTATACCTGTTTTTATTCCAGGACCAACTATTATAGGTTCTTGACCAAAGCATCTTCTTAACATATTTTCTAAAGAATGCATAATATTGGGAACAACTGATGAAACAATAATACCTTTAACCTCTTTTGGGTTAAGATCACTTAAATTAAATAATTGCATTATTTGTATACTATACTCATCAGATGTCTTATTTCCTTCAGTGGAAATACGCCAACTCGCTATGTATTTTTTATCTTTATATACACCTAGAACTATGTTAGTATTGCCCGCATCTACAAGTAGAATCATTAAAAGCACCACCTTAATAATATTAAAATTAAAAGCAGCCCTAAAGCTGCCTTAATTTAGTAATTTACTTTAAAATAACAATTTAATTTTAACAATTCACATTAATTTGTCAAGGGTTTCATATAAATTAAAATAATCCAATTATTTCGCCATCTTTAAGTACATCCATCTTATTTGCAGCTGGAACTTTTGGTAATCCTGGCATAGTCATTATATTTCCTGTTTGAACTACTATAAATCCGGCTCCATTAGATACTCTAATTTCTTGAACATTAATATTAAATCCTTGTGGTTTAGCTAATAAATTTGGATTATCTGATAATGAGTATTGAGTCTTAGCCATACATATAGGTAATTTATCTAAATTAAACTTAACTAACTCATTAATTTGTTTTTTAGCTTCATTACTATATATAACTCCATCAGCTCCATAGATTTCCTTTGCTATAATTAATATCTTTTCTTCTATAGTTTTATTGGCATCATAAAGAGTTTTAAAATTAGATTTATCTTTTTCTATAACATCTAATACAGCTTCACCTAATTCTATTCCGCCATCTCCGCCTTTTGCCCAAACATCAGAAAGCGCTACTTTCACACCTAACTTTTCACAAAAGTCCTTTATAAATTGAACTTCTTCATCACTATCATTAACAAATTTATTTATAGCTACTACAGGTTCTATATTAAATTTTTTAATATTTTCTATTTGTTTTTCTAAGTTAGCTATTCCTACTTTTAGTGCTTCAACACTTGGAATATTCAAATCTGCTTTAGATACTCCACCGTGATGCTTTAATGCTCTAATTGTAGCAACTATAACTACACAACAAGGTTTTAAGTTTCCATATCTACATTTTATATCAAAAAACTTTTCAGCGCCTAAATCTGCACCAAATCCTGCTTCTGTTACTACTATGTCTCCTAATTTAAGTGATAATTTAGTAGCCATTATAGAATTACATCCATGTGCTATATTGGCAAAAGGTCCACCATGTATCAATGCTGGAGTATTTTCTAATGTTTGAACTAAATTAGGTTTAATCGCATCTTTCATTAATAATGCCATAGCACCTTGAATTTCTAACTGTTTTGCATATACAGGATTTCCATCTAAATCATATGCTATTAGTATATCCCCCATTCTATGTTTTAAATCTTCTAAATCACTAGCTAAACAAAGTATAGCCATTATTTCTGAAGCTACAGTAATAGTGAATCCATCTTCTCTTACAAAACCATTGATTTTTCCACCCATACCAACAATGATTTTTCTTAATGCTCTATCATTCATATCCATAACTCTTTTGAATATTATTCTTCTTGAGTCTATCCTTAAATCATTACCTTGGTGTATATGATTATCTATGGCTGCTGATAATAAATTATTAGCAGATGTAATAGCATGCATATCACCTGTAAAATGAAGATTAATATCTTCCATGGGAACTACTTGTGCATATCCACCACCAGCAGCGCCTCCTTTTATTCCAAATACAGGTCCTAATGATGGCTCTCTTAATGCTATAATAGCATTTTTACCCATCTTATTAAGAGCGTCTCCTAAACCTACTGTAACAGTTGATTTTCCTTCTCCTGCCGGAGTTGGATTTATAGCTGTTACTAATACTAATTTTCCATCTCTATTATTTTTAGCTTTCTCATATACATCTAAAGAAACCTTACATTTATATTTACCATAGTACTCAATATCTTCTTCATCTAAGCCTAACTTTTCTGCAACATTTCTAATATGTAACATTTCTGCTTCTTGTGCAATTTCTATATCCGTCTTCATCAAAAACCCTCCAATACTTTATTACATTAATTTTTAGCTTACTATTAATTGTATTATAGCATTTTGTTATAGAAGTCAAAAGATTTTTTCGAATATTTAACATTTTATCAATTTTATCATTCGTATATATTAGAAATTTTATAAAATTATAATTTTGTATCATTTGTATTTATAATAAAAAGAGATTTTTAAAAGAATATCTTTTAAAAATCTCTTTACTTTAGTTATTTGCAAAAATTTCTTCAAACTCTTTACCTTCGATCTTTTCCTTTTCAAGTAAAGCCCCAGCTACTGCATGTAACTTATTTAAATTTTCATTCAATAATTTTTCAGCTTTAGAATATGCTTCATCTATAAAATCTTTTATTTCATGATCTATTTTAGAACTAATATCTTCACTAAAGTTTCTACCTTTTCCTAAGTTTCTTCCTAAAAAAACTTCGCTATCATCAGAACCATAAGATATAGTACCAATTTTATCACTCATACCATATTCCATAACCATGCTTCTTGCAATAGCACTTGCTCTATCTATATCATTCTTTGCGCCAGTACTTATATCTCCAAGTATTAAGTGCTCTGCAACTCTTCCACCAAGTAAACCTACCATATCATTTTTAAGCTTAGATTTTGATGTATAAGCTCTATCCTCATTAGGAAGTTGCATTGTATATCCTCCAGCTCTTCCTCTTGGAATTATACTGATTTCATGTACCTTATCTGAATTAGGAAGTAACTTCATAACAACAGCATGACCGGCTTCATGATAAGCCGTTAATTTTTTATCATGATCTGTTATAACTCTACTCTTCTTTTCAGGACCTGCTATAACTCTTGTTATAGCTTCTTCCATATCTTGCATTGATATTCTCTTCTTATCTCTTCTTACTGCAAGAAGAGCTGCTTCATTAGCTAAGTTTTCTAAATCCGCTCCTGAGAATCCCGGAGTTCTTTTTGCTAATACATTTAATTCAACACTTTCTTCAAGTGGTTTTTTTCTTGTATGAACTTTAAGAATCTCTTCTCTTCCTTTTACATCAGGTATTCCTACAAGAACTTGCCTATCAAATCTACCTGGTCTTAGTAGAGCTGGATCTAAGATATCTGGTCTGTTAGTTGCAGCTATCATTATTATTCCTTCATTAGCTCCAAATCCATCCATTTCAACTAAAAGTTGATTCAAAGTTTGCTCTCTTTCATCATGACCACCGCCTAAACCAGCACCTCTTTGTCTTCCTACAGCATCAATTTCATCTATAAATATTAAACAAGGAGCATTTTTTTTAGCATCCTCAAATAAACTTCTAACTCTTGATGCACCAACACCAACAAACATTTCAACGAAGTCAGATCCTGATATACTAAAGAAAGGTACTCCTGCTTCACCAGATATAGCTTTAGCTAATAAAGTTTTTCCAGTTCCTGGAGGTCCAACTAATAGTACACCTTTAGGTATTCTTGCACCTATCTCAATATATTTTGATGGAGTCTTTAAGAAATCAACAATTTCTTCTAATTCTGCTTTTTCTTCATCAGCTCCAGCAACATCTTTGAAAGTGACTTTTTGAGAATCAGGCATCGCCATTTTAGCTTTACTTTTACCAAAATTCATTACGCCTCTTCCGCCGCCACCACCTTGGGACTGTTGAGTAAATACAAATAAAAATACTAAGAAAATAACAACTAATAAAACGCTTGGTATTAATGTTGTAAGCCACATTCCACTATTAGATGGTTGTTCAAAGCTTATTCTTACATCTGATTTAGGAGTTTCTTTAATTAAAGAAGTTATTAAATCGTCTGGAACTACTGTAACAAAACTTTTATCATCCTTAGTCTTTCCTTCAACGGTCATTTTGTCTTGTTTTATAGTAATACTTTCAATTTGATCTTGATTCCATTTTTGTTGGAACGAACTATATATTATACTATCTGAGCCTTTTCCTGTTTCCCACATAGCAACCGATGCTAAAATAAGCATAATCGAAACTACTGTCCACAAAGCTGCACTTGAATATTTTTTCATTCAAGGCCCCCCTTTCTTATACATGATTTTAATTTTACCATAGCACTATTTCAATTACAATAAATTGTAAATTCTATTTTTCATATACTTCTGGTTTTAATACTCCTATAAATGGTAAATTTCTATATTTTTCTGCATAATCAATACCATACCCAACTATGAATGCATCAGGTACTTCAAAACCTATGTATTTTACATCAACTTTAGCTGTTCTTCTTGCAGATTTGTTTAATAAAGATACTATCTCTATAGTATGAGCTTTTCTTGCTTTTAAATACTTTAATAAATAACTAAGAGTAATTCCACTATCAACAATATCCTCTACTAATAAAATATCCTTACCTTCAATACTATAATCTAAATCTTTTAAAATTCTTACTACTCCTGATGTTTCTGTAGAATTTCCATAGCTTGATACAGCCATAAAATCTATTTCACATGGTATAGATATGTTTTTAATTAACTCTGCTGCAAATAACACAGATCCTTTAAGTATTCCTACTACAACTAATTCTCTTCCTTTATAATCTTCACTTATCTTTGCTGCTATCTCCTTTATTTTTTCATTTAAAGTTTCCTCATCAAATAATATCTCTTGTATATCTTCTTTCATAACTTCTATTCCTTTCTTTTAGCTACTATTTTTAATATATTTTTACTATTATTAGTTACTTTAAAGTTATCTGATATTTTTAATCCTACAATCCACGCTATATTATCATCAAAACAAATTAATGGTATTAAATCTCTATCTTCTTGAGGGATTTTCATATTTATAAATATATCTTTTAATTTCTTTTGACCTTTCATCCCTAAAGGTGTAATTTTATCCCCATTTTTTCTTGTTCTAAATAAAATGTTTTCTTCTATCTTATCCAAATCAAAATATTTCACTAAATTATTTTCTTTTAAATCTAGTAAATTATTAGATTTATTTTTTAAAATACTCATTACAAATTCATAATTATTAAAATATATGGTATCTTCACCTATGTTTTTCTTATCTAAAAAAGTTTCTGTTTTGTTACTTTTAATATTTTCTTTTACTTTGCTGCTTATTTTTATATCGCCATATATATTTTCTACATATATATTCTTAGGCAGATTTATACTTTTTCCTGTTTCTTTTTTAGATAATTCTAAAATATCATATATATGCTTCATTTCAAAATCATAATGAGATTTAGAATATTCAACAAGAGCGCTTCTTATAATTCGTGTTACTATAGCTTCATCTTCTCTAAACAATTTTTTATTTAATATAAAAAAATTATTGTCATTATCCTTTTTACAATATTCATTATAAACTTTAATACACAATCTCTCAATAAAAGCATTGTCTTTTTGTATTAATAATGACATTCTATTTAAAGTTTTAACTATATCTTCATTAAAATTATCCTGAATATATGGAATTATATCCAATCTTATTTTATTTCTATTATAAATTTTTTCAAAGTTAGTCTTGTCTATTCTAGGCTTTAGATTTTTCTTTTCTATATACTCTTCAACTTCTTTTCTAGTTAGACACAATATAGGTCTAATAATCTTATCCTCTCTACAAACTTTTATTCCACCTAACCCTTCAAGTCCAGTGCCTCTCATCATTCTAAAAATTATAGTTTCAGCCTGATCATTAGCATTATGAGCAGTAGCTATTTTATTAAATCCTTCTTTTTTTAATATCTCATCAAAAAAATCATATCTTACATTTCTTCCAGCCAGCTCAGAAGATAATCTATGTTCTTTTGAATACTTATTTATATCAACCCTTTTTACATAATAAGAAATATTCATTTTTTTACATGTATTAATCACAAATTCTTCATCTTTAAAAGCATCTTCGCCCCTTAATAGATGATTTAAGTGAGCTGCTCCAATTTCTATACCAAGTTCTCCTCTCAATTCTTTTAATATATTTAATAGGCATAAGGAGTCGGGTCCTCCTGAAAGAGCTACTAATATTTTATCTCCCGATTTTATAAGATTATTATCAATAATATAAGATAATATTTTTTTCTTCAAAATTAACACTTCCTATTTTTTTATACAACTTCTATTATAATACCTTATATTCATTTTAAATGTAAATATTTATAGTGGCAAAAGAAAGAATCTACCCAATAAAAACTGCTGCATTTTTAATATACAGCAGTTTTACAATTAAACAGCATATACTTTAGAAACTAATACAGTCATGTCATCTTTAAGCATATTATCACTTAATGTCATAGCTTTTTGTAAAATATTCTCTGATAATTCTCTTGGATCTGTACAACAATCTTTCAAATATTCCTTAAGCCAAATAAAGTTTCCACTATTTAATTTATCTATATCTAAAATCCCATCACTAACACTTATTAAAATGTCACCTGGCATTACTTCTTCTTTTATTACATCAAGCTCCATTTCATCAACAAGACCAAAGGGTAAGTTTTTAGAATCTACCACTAATATTTGATCTCCTCTTTTTATAAAGCTTGATGCTGCTCCTATCTTCACAAAATTAACTTCTCCACTATATAAGTCTATCTTACTTAAATCTAAAGTGGCATATTTTTCACTTTCTGAAAATTTCATTCCCATTATAGAGTTCACTGTATTAATTGTTACTTCTTCATCAAATCCAGCCTCCATAAATTTCTCCACTAAATCTACTGTAGATTTGCTTTCCTTTTCTGCATCAGGACCAGATCCCATACCATCACTTAATATTGTCATATATGATCCATCTGTAACTTTTCCAAAACTATAACTATCACCAGTATGTGTTTCTCCTTCCTTAGAAGCCATAGCTCCATAGGAAATAACATTATATTTAGGCATTTCTTCTATTAACAAAGTACATGTATTTGTATCTTTATTTATAAAATAACCATTATCTAAAATGCATAAAGGAATATGCATTATCTCATTAAGCAACGGAATTAATTTATTTTCATAATACTCGCAGTTTTCACACTCCTTCATTATCAATTTTATTTTTACCCTTCCATTTCTATCGGTATAACAGAAAACATCATTATATTCAACTGAATTTTTATTTAACCCCCTTTTTACTATTCTTTCTAAATCGCTACAAATTGTTACCTCCCTTTTAAATTCATCTAATACATTACTTAAACTATAAGATATATTGTTTATATGAGTTGATATAATTTGCCTCCCTTCACTAAATCTATCTTTAATATTTGAATTTACAATATGATTAGTCACTATATCCTGTGCACTTTTTAATAATGTAAAATGTTTTACGCATGAAGATTCTAGTGCCTTTGGCAATATTGGATTTTCTTCTTCAGCACTCTTTATAAGAGTTTGGAAAGAATTATAAGTATTATTAAAATCCCTTCTCCAGCAAGAATTTTTCTTTTCACAATCTATACACACTCTATCAGCTAAACTTTCTACAAATTCACAACTTTTATTTTTAATTAAAAGTCTATCATTATCATCCATGTCTTCTAATGTTTTAGATACCTGATTTAATACACAACTTAGATCCTTTAACTTTAACGTAAATTCCTCCTTTAATTCATTTAAGTGAATTTGGTTTATACTTTCTTGTTTCTTTTCAGTATTTATTTCAAGTTCTATATTGTTATATAAATTTTTAGGTATAAATAAAAATATTGCTAAGCTAGATCCTACTTCTATTATAAATTTAGAATTTATACTTTCCGAATAAAGTCCCAAAGCAAAATAAATTAATATTCCGGATAGAACTGAAAATATTTTACCAGTATCCTTAAATATACCTATAACTAAACCTCCTACACCATAAAACCCTACTGATGCCATCATATTATTAGATGAACATCCCAAAATTATTCCCATAGCAACGCCCATGGTCGCACCATAAGATGCACCACCAATGTATGCAATTGTTACTACCAATAATAAAGCTAGTACATTCCTTAGAGAACAATACTTTATACTTATATCTCCTATACCAGCAACAAATAAACAAAATAATATGGCCATACTTACTATCTCTTCAGATGTAAAAAAGTAATTGCTATTAACTTCATCAAGACAATTAAAAGAATACTTAATGATATAGTAAACAGGCAATACCACAAGTGCATTAATTAATGCCAATGTTATGTTAACGCCTAAATCATAGTTATTGGAAAATATTCCATAACCTATGAAGCTTAAAAAAACTATAAAGAAACTTGCAAACTCTTTTTTTCTTTTTTCAGATTTATTTAATACTTCATAATATAATGTCAATGCAGCTGCTGTAATTAAGTAAACCATTCCACCTGGTAACTTAGAGTTTATAGTTACATAACCTAACAGCACTCCAATTGAAGCCATGGCCGTTTTACTCCTATTACACTTTAATCCTATTACTATTAAATAGGCTATTCCTAATGGTGCTATACCATTACTTTCTGTTTGATTAAATAATAAAGTTACTCTTGATAACAATAATCCAGCTATTAATATAAATATCATTCTTGATAATTCCATTTTTAATAAAAAGCTTTTTTTAGCTTTTTTATTCTTATATGCATTAATATTCAATTCATATTGCATATATAGCCCTCCTCTTTTTCCAAATATTGTAATTTGATTATATCACTTAAGATTTAAGATTAATGTCATAAAATATACATTGGAAAATTTTTCGTTGGACAATATATTCTATATTTCTTTTTAATATTAATTGTAAAATTTTTACATAAAATAATGTGAACAAATTGATATATCTAAAGTAATAGTTATTTTTGTAATGACTAGTTTAATAAAAAGCAAACATGTTATTTTTATATTAATTTGTCGTTAAAATATGCTTTTTAAAAATTTATGAGGATTTATTTTTTCATAATATATTTTTTTGTGAATATATATAACTTTACATTTATTAATTCATAAATACTTTGTGCATATTTATCTTTTTGAATAAAAAAGCGATTACCGCCCTTAAAATAAGATTTTTTATTATATCTTTTATTTTTAAACATAAAAAAAGACTTAAGTTTATAACTTAAGTCTTTGGTGCCGAAGACCGGAATCGAACCGGTACGGTGTTTAACCACCGCAGGATTTTAAGTCCTGTGCGTCTGCCAGTTCCGCCACTTCGGCATATATGGTAGCGGAAATAGGACTTGAACCTACGACCCTTCGGGTATGAACCGAATGCTCTAGCCAGCTGAGCTATTCCGCCTTAGTTTTTATGGTTGCGGGGGCAGGACTTGAACCTACGACCTTCGGGTTATGAGCCCGACGAGCTACCAGCTGCTCCACCCCGCGATATTATATTTAGTTGAATTATGGTGCCGAAGACCGGAATCGAACCGGTACGGTGTTTAACCACCGCAGGATTTTAAGTCCTGTGCGTCTGCCAGTTCCGCCACTTCGGCACATTTGGTAGCGGAAATAGGACTTGAACCTACGACCCTTCGGGTATGAACCGAATGCTCTAGCCAGCTGAGCTATTCCGCCTTAATTCTTATGGTTGCGGGGGCAGGACTTGAACCTACGACCTTCGGGTTATGAGCCCGACGAGCTACCAGCTGCTCCACCCCGCGATATTATATTAATTTGTTTTTGGTGCCGAAGACCGGAATCGAACCGGTACGGTGTTTAACCACCGCAGGATTTTAAGTCCTGTGCGTCTGCCAGTTCCGCCACTTCGGCTTACCAGTTAGGTTATTTCCTAACGACAAAATTTATTATACTGTATAGTTTCTACACTGTCAACATATATTTGATATTTTTTTATCTTTTTTCAAAATTTTATCCTAATAACAGAACAAAATCGCCAAAGAAACTTTAGAGCCGTCGATTTTTTTAGCCCTGTCCCCTTTCCAAATGCAACGCAAGAATAATGGTGCGGCAATGATTATTTTTTATTCTTTAGATGTACTTATCATATCTTTAAAATACAGCATTCTATAAGTTGTCCTCAGATTGTTTAACAATATAAATTCCCAAAGAACAAAAAACGCCTTATAAATAGGCATTAAAACCTGTTTATAAGGACTTTATATAACATAATAAACTTAGATATAATAATTAATTTTGCATTAAATTATTATATATCTTTTAATTTACTTAATTATTTGGCTGGGAATTTCTTACCACCCTTACCTTTAAATTCTTGATGTTTTTTAACATCTTGCATTCTTTCTTCACTATCTTTTAAAAATCTAGACATTATGTCTTCAAAATTTCCTGAACCATTTTTCTTCTTTTCAGTATTTGAGTTCCAATCAATTTCAACTGGTTTTACTGATTTTTTTTGAATATTTGCTTGTTTTATTGAAAGACTAATCTTTCCATTGTCATCTATTGAGATAACTTTAACTTTAACTTTATCTTGTTCCTTAAGATGTTCTCTAATGTCTTTTACATAAGAATCCGCAACTTCTGAAATATGAACTAATCCAGTTTTGCCTTCAACTTCAATAAAAGCACCAAAATTTGTAATGTTTACTACTATACCTTCTAATATGTTTCCTGCCTCTAAGGTCATGTTTAAAAGTTTCCTCCTTAAAAATATAAAAATATATATTATAATATTATTAAAAACTATTTTTCAGAATTTGATGTTTGTTCAGAGCTGTTAACTACTTTTTCGCCTGGTTTTATCATTCCAAGTCTTTCTCTAGCTAGTTTTTCAAGATATTCACCTGAACCAGAGTCAATCTTTTCTACTTCATCTGAAAGCCTATTATTTCTTTTAGTTATTTCATCAAGTTGAAGTTGTTTTTCATTAAGTTGTTTTTCTATTCTATCAATTGCCAATCGTTGTCTAACATAACTAAAAACAAATATACTAAGTAATACCATTATTATTATGTTTCTAAATGTTAACTTTTTCATTTGCAGAACCTCTATTTCAAATTCTCTTATTTATATTGTAAACACTCTAAAGGTATTATTCAAGTAATTTTTTTGTGCTATTTACTTTTATCAATTACTTTGTAAAATACTATTTTTATTGGATATATAAGGTTCTTAAAAATTATTCTAAAAAAAGTATTTACTTTTTTTATTACTAATTGTTCTAATGAATAAAAATAACTACTTATAGCTTTCAAGTATATTAAAAGTGATATAATGATGAATATATAAACATATGGAGTTAAAAATGCATAATTAGTATACAATAAAAAAGTAAATATAATTAGAGCAGTAAGTACCCAAAAAAGAATGTCTTCGACAACTGTAATTATTTTTATTGAGTTTAACCCTCTTATGCCTCTATATATATCAAATAAAAAACCTGTTATAAGTCCTGCTATAACACTATACATAAGAAGATTAAACTGCATTGTCAAAGTTAACGGCATTTAGTATAACTCTCCAATTATTTAAACAACCTAGAAATTATACTTTCCTTGCTCTTCTTTACTTCTTTTCCATTGTAAACCATAGAATCAATGCTACCATTTATTATCACATCACCATTTTTAACATCTAGCTTATTCATCTTTAAATCTGAACCTTTAATACTTAGATTTCCCAAAACAGTTGTTAAATCTATTTTTTGACTATCAAAGCTTATAACCTCTATAACACCACTTAATATTAACTTCTGTCTATTTTCTAAAGATAAATTAGAATTTCTATCATTGAGCTTATTTTCATCTTTATTCTCCATAATAAATTCCCCCATATACTTTGTCTTATACAATATATGAAGATATATTTTAATTTATTCATTAGTAACCTTTTTATTTACCTTATAAGATTATAGATTTAAAGAGTAGCCTTTGATAAACACTTATCTAAGCTACTCTTTATCTTCTTGTCCTTCAATAATAACATACATTTCTTTTGCATCTTCTTTTCTTACATGTTCTTTAATATTAACTATTTTAGCTTTTAATATTCTATTTGCAAAAGTTATTTCTATTATGTCATCTTCTTTTATATCTGTAGATGGCTTTGCAACTTTTCCATTTATTGATACTCTTCCACTTTCACAAGCTTCTTTAGCTACAGTTCTTCTTTTTATTATTCTTGAAACCTTTAGATATTTATCTAATCTCATAATTGCTCCCTTGTTAAAAGAACCCGAGAAAACTCGGGTTCATATTTTTTCTATTTATTATTAACCTTATCTTTGAATTCTTTTCCTGGCTTAAATACTGGTACTGTTGTTGCTGGTATATTGATCACTTCTTTAGTTCTAGGATTTCTTCCTTCTCTAGCTGCTCTTTCTCTTGTTTCAAAAGTACCGAAGCCAACTAGTTGCACTTTTTCACCAGATTCTAATGCTTCTTCTACACTTTCAATAAAAGATTTTAAAGCTAATTCCGCATCTTTTTTAGTTAATTTACTTTTTTCAGCCATACTAGTTATTAATTCTGCTTTATTCACAATTACATCCTCCTCAAAATAAAGTTATAACATTTAATTGTCTAACTATTTCATATATGTACTAAATTACACCTCTTTATTATATAGCCAATGTGCCTAAACGTCTATATAAAAATAACTTATTAACACAGATACTGTTACTATAATAAATATTGTAATATAGTTCTTTTAATAATTATTCTTCAAAAACTAAATAAATCCTTTATTTTATTATACTTTTATTTAGTTTTTTTGCTTCTTCCCATAATATATCCATATCTTCTAAAGACATTTCATTTAGATTTAAATTTTTTTCCAATGCCTTGTTTTCAATATATGAGAATCTTGAAATGAATTTATTAATTGTTGAGTTTAATGCTTCTTCTCCATCTACCCCTAAAAATCTAGCTACATTTACACACGAAAATAATAAATCACCAATTTCATTTTCTATATTTTCCTCATTCTCACTAATATATGCATCTTTTACTTCTTTTAATTCTTCTTTTACTTTTTCAAACGCAAAACTAACATCATCCCAATCAAATCCCACTCTTTTAGCCTTTTTTTGAACCTTATAAGCCCTCAAAAGAGATGGAAGTGATTTTGCTATTCCATTCATTTCTTCTGTTAATGTTTCGTATCCTTTTTCTGATTTCTTAAGTTCATCCCATTTTTCAAGTACATCTTTAGATGAATTAACATTCTTTAAGTTCTTAAATACATGAGGATGTCTATAAATCATTTTATCACAAATAGCCTTAACGACATCATTTATATTAAAATAACCATCTTCTTGGCCTATTGATGAATGAAACACTACTTGAAATAAAACATCACCTAATTCTTCAATTAAAGAATCATCATCTTCATTATTTATTGCATCTACTACTTCATAGCTCTCTTCTATCAATGAATTTTTTATTGATTCATGAGTTTGTTCTTTATCCCAAGGACAACCATTTTCGCCTCTAAGAACTTCTACAGTCTCTAATAAATCATAAAAATCTTTTTTGTTATTTAAATCTTTTGGTATATATACTGAAGTTAAGTAATCTATATCTTCTTGCATATCTAATTCATACAGTGGAATTTTTCTAATACTTTCTTCTCCAATTATCCCTGCTGCTCTTACATATACTATTTCAGTTTCATCATCATATTGTTGCAATAATCTTAGCTTTACTTCAGAAGCTATAAGTGGATTATATACTTGAGTAATTATAGTTCCAATTCTTTTATCTAATATTTGATTGTTTATATCAAAGGCATCTATTACTTTTAAACCTTCTATTGGATCTATTGCTAAACTTTCCATCATAGCATCAATAAAACTAACAGCTGGAATGACTTTATAATCTATATTTTCTTTTTTACATAGCTCCATTAAATTAAACACTGACTTTTCAGCTACTAGTGGATGTCCTGGTACAGCATATACTAATTCACCAGATTGCTTATATTTATTTATAATATCATTTGCTATATTGAAATAAACTTCATCAAAACTTTCTTCAGTATCATAGATATAGTCATAAGTTTTAAATTCAATATTATTTTCTGTTAAATAATCTACTGTTGGATGTTTTTCTGTTCTTAAGAAAATATTTTTACAATTTTTTAATTCTTCTATACATCCTATTGTTAGAGCTTCTTTAGCTCCTGGTCCTAATCCTACTATCTTAATCATTGGGAATCTCCTTTTTAGTTTCTTCTAAATCTACTTTTTATTTCTTCTATTTTAAATACTTTAAGTAACATTATTAATATTATATACACTATAATACCTAAAAATATAGATATTAAGCAAGATATACCATTACTTGTTGTACTTTTATAAATAAAATTATAGCTTATTAATACTAATATCATCATTAAAGTTGATGCATATGCTGGCTTTATTAATATTTCATATACATTAAGTTTAATTTTTAACTTCCACCTCATTGCTATTAAATTTAATATAGAAGATACTAAGTAAGCAGTTACACTAGCAATAACTGCACCATAAATATTAAATGCTTTTATAGGCACTAAAATCCATGTTAAAATTCCCTTTATAAAGCAACCTATAAATAAATTAATTACTGGTAATACATAATTGTCTGTTCCTTGTAAAATAGATGTTGTAGTTTGAGTTAAAATTATAAAAGGAATTGATAAAGATAGATATTTTAATATTTCTGCTCCTGCAAATCTTCCTGGGAATATAAATCTCATAATAGGTTCAGCTAAAAAAAATATTCCAAACATACAGGGTATAGCTATTACAGCAGACATTTTTATAGACATATTTATTTTTCTTTTTACTTCAACATGATTCTTAAGAATAAAATTTTCTGCAATAATAGGTATTAAAGATGTGCATAATGCCATTGATAAAGTTAATGGCACATTAACTATTACAGATGCTTTTCCTGTCAATTGAGCATATAAAACAGTGCTTTGCATATTAGTTAATCCTGCCTCTAATAACTTTTGTGGCACTACAATTGAATCTATAAGTCCCATTATACTTCCAACGGTTGCACCTAATGATATTGGAATTGCTATTCTTAATATATCGCTTAAAACATCTGGATTGGTTTTTATTTTTTTTATTCCATATTCTTTTTTAACTTTTTTGTATTTACTAAATAGATATATTCCAGCCATTATAGCACCTGCTGTTGCTCCAAAAGCAGCTCCACCAGCTGAATACTCTATTCCTCTAGGCAATAATATTACTGCCAAGCCTACGCCAAATATAATTCTCCCAATTTGCTCTATAAGTTGTGATGTAGCTGATGGTGACATATTCTGAAACCCCTGAAAGAAACCCCTAAAAACAGTTATAAATGAAATTATAACAGGTGCAAAAGAGATTCCAATAAGAGAGTAATATGCCTTAGTATCCCATTTTAAAAAACTAATAATAGGTTTTGCAAAGAAAAATAGTGCAAAAGTTGTGCCTGTCCCTAAAATAGCCATTAATATTGCTGATTCTTTCATAACCTCAAAAATTCCATTTATATCATCTATTGCATTATTTTCAGAAATCATTTTTGATATTGCTATAGGAACTCCTGATGCCATTGCTACAAAAAACATATATAAAGGATATGACATTTGATAATAGCCTATTCCTTCATCTCCAATTAACATTATTAAAGGCCATCTAAAGAATAATCCTAAGAATCTTGTTAGGATTCCTGCCATTCCAAGAATTAAACTTCCTTTTATTAAGGATTGTTTTTTCATAAAATACCTCCAAACTTCAAGTTATACTAATAATTTTTATTGTAAATTTGAAGGTATTATGACTTTTATTTTTATCAAATAGAAAATTATTTATGTAATCTCTATTGTTCCATTTGTTTTCCTAAAAATGTTGCAGCTGTTTCTGCCAATTTTAATTCTACTTCTCCTAATGTTTCTCCATCTTCCTTAGATAAAATAATTACTGTACCTATTGCATCTCCTTCTGCTAATATTGGAGAAATAACTTGATTTACATATTTGCTTTCATCATCGTCATTATGTAATGGAATAACAACATTTTGACTTTTATCTAACAATACTGTTTTTCTTCCATCCATAATGTCTTCTAATTCTGAGCTTATTTTTCTTTCTATGTAATCTTTCTTAGGTGCTCCACTAGCTGAAATAAATGCATCTTTATCTGCTATTAACACTATATGACCTATAGCTTGTTGTAAGCTTTCAGCATATTCTCTTGAGAAGTCAGTTAATTCTCCTATTGGAGAATATTTCTTTAATATTACTCCGCCTTCTCTATCTGTGAATATTTCAAGTGGATCCCCTTCTCTTATTCTTAAAGTTCTTCTTATTTCCTTTGGAATTACTACTCTTCCTAAATCATCAATTCTTCTAACAATGCCTGTTGCCTTCATTGGTTATTTAACCTCCTTTAAAACTTCAATAATTCTAATTGCAATATTATTATTTGACTTCTTAGAAATTTTATACACTTATAGTCAATTTTTATATAAGATATTATTTTTAGTATTAATAAGGAACAATGTGGTTATAAAGTACTTTATTGATTGGTTCAATTACTCCGCTTACTTTGCTTATGCATATATCACCATTCTGCTAAAACAAAGTCTTTCTTAAAAATAAAAAAATGCTTTTACAAGCAATTTTATTACTTGTAAAAGCATTTATAACTTAAAGTTTAAGTTTATAATTTTTTATCATTTATCTTTACACCAACATCTTTTTTCCACTCTTCTATCTTTTCATTAAATACATTACTTTGTTTAGTTTGTAATAATTGACCTCTGATATCTTCTTTAACATCTTCTAACGGTGTTGCTGTACCTTCTCCCTTATTAGCTACTAATATGTGAGATACTTCTGCACCAGTATCAGTTACTCCTGTTACCTTAATTATATGGTAACCAAATTGACTCTTTATAGGTTCTGAAATTTCTCCATCTTTTAAGTCTTTAAATCCATCCATAAATTCTTTAACATATTTAGTTGATGAATATTCTATAAATCCTAAAGAACCACCATTGTCCTTAGTGCCAGGGTCTTGTGATTTTTCCTTAGCCACTTCTGCAAAATCCGCTCCACCATTTAATTGACTTTTTATTTCATTAGCTTCTTGTAAAGATTTATCAAAATCAATTTCTCCTGGAGTTGAGAATTGAGTATCTTTGTTCTCATCATAATATTTTTGTATATCATCATCATTAACTTCTACATCCTTAACCATGTCTTGATATACATATCTTACTATTGCTTGATTCTTTTGATATTCTTTAAATTCGTCTTCAGTAAATCCATTTTGTTCTAAGAAAGTATTGTATTGTTCTTCTGTTTGATAAGCAGTTTTATAATAGTTTACTGCCTCATCTACTTGCTTATTTAATTCTTCATCGCTAGGTTTTAAATTTAATTCTGCTGATTTAGTTAATATCAATTTTTCATTAACTATAGCATTTAGATATTGTTTTTTTAATTCTTTTAATTGATCTTTTATGTCAGCATTACTTTCATAGTTTTCTCCATATTTTTGTTTTAGAGATTCCGTAATTGATTTTAAGTCTCTATCTAAATCGCCTTGGGTTATTTTTTCTTTTCCTACTGTTGCAAGAACTGTATTTTTTATAGCTTCTGGTGTCTTTTCAATCATTTTACAACCAACAATTGAAAATGCAAGTGTAGCTACTACTACAGACGCAACAATTTTCTTTATTTTATTCAAAATTTTTCCCTCACTTTTTTGTAAATTTTAGCCTAAAAAAATTCTAATATTAGTATAACAATATTATTTTCACAATTCAAACCGTTTATATTACTTTTTTATTAAAATGTTAATTGATTGTATAAGTCTTTAAATTTAAGATTCTAATTTTTCTAAAATTTCCTTTAAAACTTCTAATTTATCCTCTTTTTTTATATTTTGTGTTTTAAATGAAAAATATGGTTCAGTTCCAAATTTAAGAATTATATTTTCTTTATAATTCTCCATAAGTATTTTAAATAACTTCTTATATTCATCTTCACCACTTGCAAATCTAAATCTTATTTCTTTTGGCATTTCTTTTATCTCTTCAATAAATAACTTTTTAGCTATGCTTTTTATATAAGCTATATCCATTAAATTATGCACTGGCTCAGGTATTTTAGAATATCTATCCTCTAACTCTTCTTTTATATCATTATAGTCTTCTATATCTTCTATAGCAGCTATTTTCTTATATATTTCTATTTTTTGAATTTCATCTTCAATATAATTTTCAGATATAAATGCATCAATTTTTATTTCTACAGTAGTTTCAATAGGTTCTTTAGATATATCACCTTTAATTAGCTTAATAGTATCTTCAAGCATTCTACAATATAAATCGTAACCTACAGATGCCATATGACCATGTTGAGATGATCCCATAATATTTCCAGCGCCTCTTATTTCTAAGTCTCTCATGGCTATTTTAAATCCTGAACCTAATTCAGTAAAATCTTTTAATGCTTTAAGTCTTTTTTCTGCAACTTCAGTTAATACTTTATCCTTAGTATATAATAAATATGCATATGCAATTCTATTTGATCTACCGACTCTTCCTCTTAATTGGTACAGTTGCGATAACCCCATCTTATCAGAGTTATAAACTATTATTGTATTTACATTAGGGATATCTATTCCAGTTTCTATTATTGTAGTACAAACTAAAACATTAGATTCTTGATCCATAAATGAAATCATTTCTTTTTCTAATTGTCTTTCTGTCATTTGTCCATGTGTAACTGAAACCTTGCTCTCTGGAACTAATTCTTGGACATATCTAGCCATTTCATTTATATCTTCTACTCTATTATAAACAAAATAGACTTGACCACTCCTACCAATTTCTCTTAATATTGCATCTCTTATAAGTTGGTCATTTTGCTCCACAACATATGTTTGAACAGGATATCTTTCTTCTGGTGGAGTTTCTATTACAGATATATCTCTGGCACCAGTTAACGACATATGAAGTGTTCTAGGAATAGGTGTTGCACTTAATGTTAAAACATCTACATTTTTCTTTATATTTTTAATTTTTTCCTTTTGAGATACTCCAAATCGTTGTTCTTCATCTACTATGAGCAATCCTAAATCCTTAAATTGTATATCCTTTGATACTAATTTATGAGTACCAACTAAAATATCTACATTTCCCTCTTTTAATCTTTGTATTGTAGCCTTTTGTTCTTTAGCTGTCCTAAACCTACTTACCATATCTATTTTAATTGGGAAATCAGAAAATCTCTTTTTCATATTTTTATAATGTTGTTCAGCCAAGATAGTTGTTGGTACTAATAAAGCAACCTGTTTTCCATCCATAACTGCTTTAAAAGCAGCTCTTAATGCTACTTCCGTTTTTCCATATCCAACATCACCACAAAGCAATCTATCCATAACTTTATCAGATTCCATATCTTTCTTTATTTCTTCTAATGAAGTTAATTGATCTGGTGTTTCTTCAAATGGAAATTCATCTTCAAATTGTCTTTGCCATTGAGTATCTTTACTAAATTTATGACCTTTTATTGTAGATCTAGTGGCATATAACTTCACTAAATCTTCTGCAATATCATTGATTGATTTTCTAACTTTTGCCTTAGCCTTTTGCCATTCAGCTCCACCAAGTTTTGTAATTTTAGGTGATTTACCCTCACTACCAATGTATTTTTGAATTAAATCAAGTTGTTCTACTGGAACATATAATTTATCACCTTTGTCATATACAATATCTAGATAGTCTCTCTTATGACCAGATACATCTATCTGTTTTATTCCTTTATAGACTCCTATTCCATGATTTACATGGACTACATAATCCCCTGGCTTCAATTCATTAAAGCTTTTTATTTTAGATATACCCTTTTTCTTTTTATTCTTTGGTTTTAATTTTCTCTTTGCTTCACCAAATACTTCTTTATCTGATATAATGCATAATTTATATTCTGGATATTCAAATCCCTTTAATTGATTACCACACGTTATTACAACTTCTCCAAATTGTATTTCCTTTATCTTATCTTTATAAGAACTTTCAACACCTCTATCTCTTAAGGTATCTACAAGTCTTTCCCCTCTGACTTTAGTACCAGATAATATTACTGTTTTATATCCCTTTAATTTTTTGTCTAAGATGTCTTCTATTAGTATATCTAATTGACCTTGATAATTGCTTAACGTTGTTTGCTTTAACTCTATACTCGTGAAAGGTCTTAAAAATTTTTCTGTATTATTTAAAGTTTCAAAGAAAAGTATATTTGATTTCTCAAATTTATCTAATGTATCATGTTCATTAATTAATAACTTTTCTTGACCTGGAAGTATATCTCCTCTTTCAAGAAATGAAGTGAAATTTTCAGCAAACTCTAAATAAGATGATTCTAATTTACCTTTACATCGTTTAACATCATTCATTATAAATAAATAATTTTTAAAATAATCAAAAAAGCTTTCTACTTCTTCATAAAAATAAGGTAAATAACTATCTATAGTTTCAAATGTTAAATTTTCTTCAAGTGATTCTATATTAGATTTAACTACCTTTTCTAATTTTTCTATTCTTTCTTTTTCTTTATTATGTGAAGAAATTTTCTTAAATTCATTTAAAATTGATTCTTTTGCTTTATTCATTGACTCTTGAGATACTAATATTTCTTTTGCCGGAAACACTTTAAAAGATTTAACTTTATCTATGCTTCTTTGAGATTCTGAATTAAAAGTTCTAATAGATTCTATTTCATCTCCAAAAAGTTCAACTCTATAAGGATAAGTTGAACATGTTGGGAATATATCTAATATTCCTCCTCTTACAGAAAATTGTCCCTTTGATTCAACTATTTCTACTCTCTCATACCCACTTTCAATTAATTTTGAAGACATTTCATTAAAATTAATCTCAGCACCTTGTTTTATAGTCATACTATATTTAATAAATAGTTTATGCGGAGCATATGTTGCCATAAAAGAATCTATAGATGTTATTACTATTTTTTTATTTTTATTATTTAATATCTCATTTATTACATTTAATCTTGCCCATCTTAAATCACCTGATACAGCATCTATATTATAAAAAACCGTCTCTTTTACAGGAAAATAATATACTTCATTAGTATATAAAATTAAGTCTTCATAAAGATTCTTAGCTTCCATATCATTTTGAGTAACAATAACAATAGATTTTTCAATATTTTCAAATATTCCATCTATCATATAAGATTTTCCTGAATCTGATAACCCATATATACCTACTGGATAAGTTTTTTCATTAATAGATTGCAATATTTTTTTTAACTCAATACCAGTTTCTAAGGGCTCTAATAACCCTTTTAATCTCATCTTATACACCATCCTTAAATACTTTTATCAGCCTTAAATCCATTAAATTTGTTCATAGCTGAATTTACATCTTGTTTTATTATTTCTTCTACCGAATTTGTTGCTGCTTCAATACTTTCTTTTAATACTTCTTTTTCTTCTTTTGAGAATTTTCCTAAAACATAATCAACTAAATTAATGTTAGGTTGTCCAACACCCACTTTAATCCTTGGGAAAACATCCGTTGATAAATTTGCTATTATGCTCTTTATACCATTATGCCCGCCTGCACTGCCTTTTTCTCTTATTCTTAGTCTTCCTATATCTAAACTTATATCATCATATATTACTATAATATTTTCATTACTTATTTTATAAAAATTAGCTACTTCTCTTACGCTGTCCCCACTTAAATTCATATATGTGGTTGGTTTTAATAAAATAACCTTATTATTAGCTATAAATCCTTCACCATATACACCTTTAAATTTTTGCCTATTTATATCAATATTATACTCATTTGAAATGTTATCAATAACTTCAAATCCAATATTATGTCTTGTATTATCATATTTACTTCCTGGGTTTCCAAGTCCAACTATTAAAAACATATTTTTCTCCTTTGCATATCTTTTAATTATACTAATTTATCTTCTATTATACTAAATAATAATATATTTCATATATTTAATTATTTTGTTTGAAATTTATAGCCTTTTCTCCAAAGTGTAACTATTTTATAATTTTCATCTGGTTCAAACTTCTCTCTTAATCTTTTAATATGAACATCTATAGTTCTACAATCACTCTTATAATCATTTCCCCATATTTCATCTAATAATTCTTTTCTTGTAAAAACCTTATTAGGATTATTTATAAGAAAAACTAATAATTCAAATTCCTTTGGTGGTAAATTAATTATATTTCCTTTAAAAATAACTTCATAGGTACTTAAATTTATTGATAAATCAGATATAGATATTATATCTGTTTTATTATTTTCTATGCTACATCTTCTTATAATAGCTTTCATCCTAGCAACTAACTCTTCTACTTTAAATGGCTTTAAAATATAATCATCTGCACCTATATCAAATGCTAAAACCTTATCAAAAAGACAATCATTACTTGTAACTACTATAATAGGAATATTACTTTGTTTTCTTATCCATTTTAAAAAATCCATACCATTAAGATTTTTTGTAAGTAAATCTAACAAAATTATATTAGGGGCATATTTCAAAAATACACTTTTAGCATCATTTCCATCTAGCACTATTTTAGTTTTATAACCTGATAATTTTAAATAATTATCCATTAAATCATTGCTATATATATCGTTATTTATAATTAAAACCTTTCCAAAAGATTTATCCATAAAAAAATTACTCCTTTTTAGATTACTTACAAACAATATGAAATCTTGTTTAACATGTTAATAAACCTCCCATGATATGCTCATAGGAGGTTTTATTATATGTATACAAGATTATACTTCAAATAATTTACTTATTGGTTCATCATCGTATATTCTTTTAATAGCTTCTGCAAATAGTGGAGCAACAGAAAGAGCAGTAATCTTCATATTTTCCATTTCTACATCTACTGGAATAGTATTTAATAATACTAGTTCTTCAATTGCAGATTTATCTAACCTTTCACATGCTGGTCCTGATAAAACTCCATGCGTACAGCATGCATAAACATTTTTAGCACCTAATTCTTTAAGGGCATTAGCTGCATTTGATATAGTTCCTGCTGTATCTATCATATCATCAATTAATATACATCTTTTTCCTTCAACTTCGCCAATAATATTCATAATTTCTGAAACATTCGCTTTAGGTCTTCTTTTATCTATTATAGCTATTGGTGCATGAAGATTATCTGCGAATTTTCTTGCTCTTGTTACACTTCCTAGGTCTGGTGATACTACAACCACATCATCTTGTTCCGCTAATCCCTTTGATATAAAGTGCTTAGCTAATATAGGTGCTCCTAATAAATGATCAACTGGTATATTGAAATATCCTTGAATTTGCGATGCATGTAAATCCATAGTCAAAACTCTATGTGCTCCTGCTGCTGTTACTAAATCAGCAACTAGTTTTGCCGTAATTGGATCTCTAGCCTTCGCTTTTCTGTCTTGTCTTGCATATCCATAGTAAGGAATAACTGCTGTTATTCTACCTGCTGATGCTCTTTTAAAAGCATCTATCATTATTAATAATTCCATTAAATTATCATTAACAGGAGAACATGTTGATTGTACGATGAATACATCAGTACCTCTTACAGTTTCATTAATATCGACAGATATTTCTCCATCACTAAAAGTTGATACCTTTGATTTTCCTACTGGCACACCTAATATATCTGCTATATCTTGTGCTAATTTACAGTTTGAATTTCCAGTAAAAACTTTTATATTTCTTTCATGGCTTATCATAATATAAGAAGACCTCCTTAAAATTTTGGCTGATTTATAATTAAAATTATTTTTTTAATCCTTTTTTAGCTACCCATCCTTTAATATTTCTTTGCTTAGCTCTTGCTACTGCAAGGTCACCTTCTTGTACTTCCGATGTAATAGTTGAGCCAGCTGCTATGTAGGTATTATCCCCTACTTCTACTGGTGAAACTAAGTTTGTATTACATCCTATAAAGCTGTGATCCCCAATAATAGTTTTATATTTTTTCTTACCATCATAATTTACTACTACTGTACCACAACCAAAATTACATTCTTTACCTACTTCAGCATCGCCTATATAAGTTAAATGAGATACCTTTGTTCCATCTCCAATAGTAGATTTCTTTATTTCTACAAAGTCACCTATTCTTGCTTTTTCCCCAATTTTACTTTCAGGTCTTATATATGCAAATGGTCCAACAGTGGTATTATTGCCAATACTGCTGTCTAAAATTACAGAAGATTGAATATCTACTTCATTTTTTATAATACTATCCTTTATCCTTGAGTTTTGATATATTATACATCTTTCCCCTATAATAGTATTACCTTCAAAAATATTATTAGGATATATTATAGTATCCTTTCCTATTTCTACATCAATACCTATATATGTTGTTTTAGGATCTATTAATGTAACTCCATTTTCCATATGTTTTAAGTTTATTCTATCTTTAAGTATTTCTTCAGCTTGAGCTAATTGAGCTCTAGAGTTAACCCCTATAGTTTCCTCAAAATCAGTTACAACTGCTCCTATATTATGTCCTGCAGATTTTAATATTTCTATAACATCTGTAAGATAATATTCACCTTGTTCATTATTATTTCTTAGTTTACTTAATGATTCATATAATAATTCTATATCAAAACAATATATAGCAGAGTTCATTTCATTAACTTTTAGTTCTTCTTCATTACAGTCTTTATGTTCTACAATTTTTAATACTTCATTACCACTTCTTATTATTCTTCCATAGCCTGTTGGATCATCAACAATGGCACTTAATATTGTAGCTGCATTTTTTTCTTCAATATGAGTATTAAATAAATTTTTAATAGTAGATTCCTTAATTAAGGGAGTATCTCCAGCAAAAACTGCAACTGTGCCTTTTTTACCTCTTAAAAATTCTGATGCACATTGTACAGCATGACCTGTTCCTAACTGCTCTAATTGAAGTGAATAAGTCACATCCTTTTCTGCAGTTCTTTCTTTAACAAGTTCTGCTCCTTTTCCTATGATTATATTGGCATCTTGTATTCCAGCTTTTCTTATTGTATCTATAACATGATTAACCATTTCTTTTCCACATACTTTATGTAAAACTTTAGGTAAATCTGATTTTATTCTTTTTCCTTGTCCAGCCGCTAAAACTAAGGCACATTTATACATTGTTATCCCACCTCATTTACAAACATACTCTTAACAAAATATATTAATAATATGCTTTAAATTCATACTAATTAATTATATTTGAAACGAATTTTTATTTCAAGTTTTATATAATGCATCTTAAATTTGTACAAAAAATAAAAGGAAGCATTTATCTTCCTCTCATTTTTCCCAATTATTAAACTTTATTCTTCCACTTCTTGTTCTTCAATAGCTTTTTCGTAAGCGCTTAGAATTTCGTTTTGTATCTTTTCCCTTGAATCCATAACTATTGGATGAGCGATGTCTTTAAATTCTCCAGTTGGAGTTTTTCTACTAGGCATAGCTATAAATAACCCATTTTGGCCTTCAATAACTTTAATATCATGTACTACGAATTCGTTATCAAAAGTTACAGAAACTATTGCCTTCATTTTTCCTTCTGAAGAAATTTTTCTAATTCTCACATCTGTGATTTGCATTTTCGTACACCTCCAAGTTGCATTTAAAAATACTTATACTTAACTAAGTTCTCCGAAAATGTTTAAATCCCTTCTAAAATCATCTAAATATTAAGAAATTTGTTTTATTTATACGAATTGTTACAAAAATCTTTTTGAAGGTTGAATTTCCAAAATGGCTTCTTTATCAACAGCTTTTAATTCTACTATGGAAACATATTCATCAACTAACTTTTTATTGATCTCTTTATTATCAACTAATACACCTATTCCTACTAGTTCACTCTCAAATTCTGTTAATAAATCTTTAATTCCAAGAGCTGTTCCTCCAGCCTTCATAAAGTCATCGATAAATATACACCTGCTCTTGGGTTTCATAGATTTTTTTGAAAGAGACATCTGTTGTAATCTTCCACTGCTTCCAGATACATAATTTATACTGACAGTAGTTCCTTCTGTAAATTGACTGTCTCTTCTTGCTATTACTAATTGTACTCCTAAATTTCTAGCTACTTCATAAGCTAAAGGAATTCCTTTTGTTTCAACAGTTATAACATAATCTACATTTTTTTCTTGAAAGCACGATGATAACATAACACCTGCAGTACTAATAATTTCTGGATTATACATCACATCAGTCATATATATTATGTTACCAGGTATTACTCTTCCATCATCCTTTAATTGATCACATAGCTTTAATGCAAAGTCTCTAGCTACATCATCTCCAATCATTGGAATATATTTAATTCCACCTGCAACTCCAGCAATTGTTTCTATTCTTCCCATTTTAAGTTTTTCTAAAAGTTCTCTCACTATAACTATATCTTCACTTATAGTGGATTTTGCTGCATTTAACAATTCTGAAAACTTATTTAAACCTATTATTTTATTTGAATTTTCTATTAAAATTTTTGTTATAGCAACCACTCGGTTGTTTCTGCTTAATTTTTCCATAAAAATCACCCACATCAATTATTCACGAATTATTTTTTGATTAATTATACTTAACATTCATATTTTATTCTAAATTTTACTCAATATCAATGGTTTTTAAATACAAAAGTTCTTAATTACAAAAATTCTTCACATATTTGAAAAAATAGCATAAAATATTTGAGTAATTGTTTTTTTTGTATTTCATTTATGGAAAAATGTATATAATTATAAATAAGTATCCAAATATCATTATAAAGTAATTTACGAGTATTGTTTAGGATATAATTAAATATAGAGGAGTTGATATTTTGTCTTTCGATTTTATAAAAGATAGAGATAAGAAAGTTCACTTTATTGGTATCGGTGGAATCAGTATGAGTGGTCTTGCTGCTGTTTTACTAAATAGTGGATATACAGTTTCAGGTTCAGATTTTAAGGAATCAGAAATACTAAAAAAATTAAGACTTTCTGGAGCTGATATTTACATAGGCCACAGTGAAAAAAACATAAAAGATGTTGATTTAGTAGTTTATACAGCTGCTATACCTGAAAATAATCCTGAACTTATTTATGCTAAAGAAAATAATATAGACTTAATGAATAGAGCAGAATTTTTAGGAAATATCATGAAGGGACATAAATATAATGTTGCTATTTCTGGTGCACATGGAAAAACAACTTGTACTTCTATGCTCTCTAATATAACTTTAAAAGCTAATTTAGATCCAACTATACTTGTTGGTGGAGAATTAGATGTTATTGGTGGTAATTTCAGAATAGGTAGTAGTGATTACTTTATAACAGAAGCTTGTGAATATAAACGTTCATTTTTAAGTTTTTTCCCTTATGTTGGAGTAATTTTAAATATAGATGCTGATCACTTAGACTACTATAAAGATATAGATGAAATCACTGAAACATTTGGACAATTTGCAGATTTAATTCCTAATGATGGTTATTTAATAGGCTATGTTGGTGACTCTAGGGTAAAAGAAATTTTATCTAAAGCTAAATGTAATACTTTAAGTTATGGATTTGAAAACGCTGATATAACTGCTAGAAATATAACTTTCAATGAAAAGGGTTGTGCTTCTTTTGATGTTTATAAACACAATGATAAATTATTTGATTTAACTTTAAGCAATCCTGGAGAACACAATATATTAAATGCACTTTCTTCAATTTGTGTATCACTTGTATTTAATCTTAATTATGATGATATAATATGTGGATTATCAGAATGTAAGGGTGCGCATAAGAGATTTGAATATAAGGGAGAAGTAAATGGTGTTACTGTTATAGATGATTATGCTCATCATCCAGTAGAAATAAAGGCAACTTTAAATACATCAAAGAAAATTCTTCATAACAAAACTTTCTGTGTATTCCAACCACATACTTATACAAGAACTAAAACATTGTTTGATGAATTCACAGATGCATTTTTTGATGCTGATGAAGTTGTTTTAATGGATATTTACGCTGCTCGTGAAAAAGATACTGGATTAGTTTCTTCAAATGATTTAGGAGAAGCTTTAAGAGCTAAAGGCGTTAAATGTACAAATGTCCATTCTCATGATGAAGCATTAAAGTATGTAAATGAAAATGCTAAACCTAATGATTTACTTCTTACAGTTGGTGCTGGTGATGTTGTCATCGTTGGTGAAAAATACCTTAATCAAGGGAAATAATAATATTCTAAAAAAATGATTGAAGTATAGTGAATACCTCAATCATTTTTTAATTAGTACTTTAAATTACTGTAAGTTCTTTTGTTACTGAATTTAGTATTTCTGCACCATCTTTTGTTACTAATACTAAATCCTCTATTCTAACTCCTATGTCATTTTTTAAATATATTCCAGGTTCAATAGAGAATATCATTCCAGCTTTAACCTCTTCATGATTTATTGAGCTTACATCTCCCTTATCATGAGTTTCTAAACCTATACTATGACCTGTTCTATGAGTAAAGAATTCACCATATCCTTTATCATCTATATAGCTTCTTGCAGCAGAATCTATTTCTGAAAATTTCACACCATCTTTTACTTTTTTAATAGCATTTAAGTTTGCTTCTTTAACTATTTCATATATTTCTTTTTTATGGTCATTAGGTTCTTCTCCAAAGAATACAGTCCTAGTCATGTCAGAGCAATAATAATTATATATTCCTCCTATATCTAAAACTATAGTGTCACCTTTCTTTAGCTTTGTACTTCCACATTCACTATGAGGATCTGCTCCATTAGTATCAAATGCTACTATTGGTGTAAATGAAAATCCACTTGCACCCTCTTCTTCATATATTTCAGCAAGTAATCTTTGATAATATTTTTCTGTCATGCCTTCCTTAAGCTCTGATTGAAGTTTTAACATAACTCTATCATTTATTTGTGATGATTTTTTCATAAGTTCAATCTCTTCTGAGTCTTTAATCATTCTTAAGCTATCAATTATTGGAGATGAATTTACAAAGCCTTTTACTACGTTAAGCTCCATTAATCTTATCAAAAATTTAGCACTCCAATCTTTATCTATACCTAAAACTTTATCCTTTTCTAAAACTTTGCTTAATACTTCAACTGAATCATCACTATCTGTATACCAAATAATATCTACACCTAAGTCTTCTTCTATTGGAAAAAGCTTATTAACTATAAATTTATGATTTCCAGAAGAATTTATGTAAAGTGCAATCATTCTTTCTCCTGGCGAAATTCTTTTACCTACAAGATAATAAATTGATGCTGGTGATGTAACTATTATTTGTGAAAGTCCTTGTGACTCCATTTCTTTTATTACTTTTAAAACTCTATGATTTTTCATAAAATCAACCCCTTAACTTAGTAATTATTTTAATAAATTTTGTTTCTGCTTTTAATCTATGTTTTAGTAAAATTTATATATAATTAATCAAAATTGTACATAATTCAATATATAATCAAATATTTAAAACATAGCTTTTCTATATATTATTTGTATATAATAAATTAAAATATTCTATAAAATTTATTATATAACTTTGCATCTAAAAATAATATTATAATGATATAATATATTTAACAATTTTATATTTAAACATAAGGGGAGTTAGTTATGAAAATAGCAATAATTTCAGATATACACGGAAATATTTATTCACTTATTAGAGCATTACAAGATATAGACAATGAAAAAGTGGATTCAATTGTTTGTTTAGGCGATTTAGTTGGATATGGACCACATCCTAATGAAGTTATAGCAATGATTAAAAGAAGAAATATTCTTTGCATTCAAGGAAATTATGATAAATCTGTTATAGATAATGATTATACTTTTATAAGAGAAACTGCAATAAATAGTTTTTCTCTTCCTTGGACATACAATGAGCTTAGAGCACAAAATAGATATTTTTTAAGTAATTTACCATCATCTATTAGTATTAATATTCAAGGCAAAAAAATAATATTTGTTCATGGTAGTCCAAGCATACTTAATCAATATTTATTTGAAGACGCTGAAGATACTAAAAATATAATAGAAACTATGGAAGAAGATATTTTGGTTTGTGCACATACCCATATTCCTTCTATTAAAAGTTTTGGAGAAAAAATGTATATAAATTGTGGTAGTATTGGAAAACCTAAAATAGGTAGACCTAATCTTACTTATTGTTTGTTAGATATAAATGAGATTAGCGGGATTAAAGCGCAGATAAAAGAATTAGAATATGAGTACCCAAGAATCGTAAAAGATATGACTTTATTAAACTTTCCTTCAAAATTAATTAAAAGTTTTGAAAAAGGTTTAGAATAACTCTGTTGCATTTGTAAAAGAAATACTGTAAAATTATACACAATGTAATATTGTAATTACTTTGATGAGAAGAGTACGTTTAGAATATAGTCTTAGCGAGTAAGGGATGGTGTGAGCCTTATACGAAGTCTATTCCGAAGAACATCTCTGAGTTTCTAACCGAAAGTTTTTAATAATTAGTAGGCTTAGACGGGGTCAACCTCGTTAATAATCTAAGAGAAGTCATATAATTTTATATGTTATATGGCAAATTGGGTGGTACCACGAAATAATACTTTCGTCCCATACGGGGACGGGAGTTTTTTTTATACTTTTTTATATTTTATAAAATAAATATTAACTCATTATTATATGTTAATCATATAGATAAATTAAATATTTAATGAATTAAATTATGGAGGTCATGTAAATGAAAAATACAGTTTTAATTAAAAAAATTTATAGAGAAACTGATCAATTTCTTTCAAAGGAAGTAATGATATCAGGTTGGATAAGAACTTTAAGAGCATCTAATGCTTTTGGTTTCATTGAAATAAATGATGGTTCTTTCTTTAAAAATATCCAAGTAGTTTTTGATGACAAATTAGGTAACTTTAAAGAAATTTCAAAATTACCAATAAGCTCTTCAATCTCAGTTGTTGGTACATTAGTTGCTACACCAGATGCTAAGCAACCATTTGAAATTCAAGCTAAAGAAATAGTTATTGAAGGAATGTCAAATTCTGATTACCCACTTCAAAAGAAAAGACATACTTTTGAATACTTAAGATCAATTGCACATTTAAGACCAAGAAGTAACGCATTCTCAGCAACATTTAGAGTACGTTCAGTTGCTGCCTTTGCAATACATAAATTCTTCCAAGAACAAGGTTTTGTATATACTCATACTCCAATAATTACAGGTAGTGACTGTGAAGGTGCTGGAGAAATGTTTAGAGTAACTACTCTTGACCCTAAAGCCCCTGAATTAACTAAAGAAGGAGATATTGATTATACTAAAGACTTCTTTGGTAAAGAAACTAACCTTACTGTTTCTGGTCAATTAAATGCTGAATGTTTTGCATTAGCATTCAGAAATATATATACATTTGGACCTACATTCAGAGCTGAAAATTCTAATACTACAAGACATGCAGCTGAATTCTGGATGATAGAACCTGAAATAGCATTTGCTGATTTACAAGATGATATGGAGCTTGCAGAAGCAATGCTTAAATACGTTATAAAATATGTTATGGATGAATGTCCAGAAGAATTACAATTCTTCAATTCATTTGTTGATAAAGGATTATTAGAAAGATTAAATCATGTTGTTTCATCAGATTTTGCTAAAGTTACATACACAGAAGCTGTTGAAATCTTAGAAAAATGTGATAAAGAATTCGATTATGACGTATCTTGGGGTATCGATTTACAAACTGAACATGAAAGATATCTTACAGAAGAACACTTTAAAAAGCCACTATTTGTAACAGATTATCCTAAAGAAATTAAAGCATTCTACATGAGAATGAATGAAGATAACAAAACTGTTGCTGCAACTGATCTTTTAGTACCAGGCATCGGAGAAATCATTGGTGGTAGCCAAAGAGAAGAAAGACTTGATAAATTAGAAGCTAGAATGGCTGAATTAGGTCTTAAGAAAGAAGATTACTGGTGGTACTTAGAATTAAGAAAATATGGAGAAACTAAACATGCTGGATTTGGTTTAGGATTTGAAAGATTAATCATGTACATCACTGGTATGACAAATATCAGAGACGTAATACCATTCCCTAGAACTCCTGGAACTTCTGAATTCTAGAATTTTAATAAGAAAAGCATTTGAAGTTAAATCTTCAAATGCTTTTTTTATTATTACACATATTAATTTTAAATTTTTCTAATCAAATAATTTTTTTAATTATTTCAATGCCTATTTATATCTCATACATTCATATTGAAACAATTTATATTTCCACAATTGAAATTATAGTTCCTCTTGATTTAACTCTACAATTAACTTTTCCTTTCCAATTTTACATACATCCGGAATAATACAAAACACTGTTAATATAATTGAGCCTATACAAATTAATATCAATGTAGTATAGTCTGGAACTATAAATGTAGTTCCTCCCTCAAATATTGATACTATAAACGATCCAATGGTTCCAATTGTTAATCCTAATATATCGCCAAGTAACAAGAAAACTATTGATTGAGTTATTATCATTTTGCTTAAGTCCTTTTGTTTAAATTTCATACATCTTAAAAGAGCATATTCTTTTCTATTAGAATTTATATTATTTTTAATTGAAGTAATTATTCCAAATATCATTGAGCAATAGAGAATTACTAAACTTAATTTAAAATATTTCCATCGTTCTTCTATAGCTTTATTAGTTTCTGTTAATACATTTTCTAAGGTAGCCCACTTTATTCCTTGATATTCTTGCCTTTTTTCATTTAATAATGTATCTATATTTTTATTAGTTGTATCTATATACATTTTATTTAGACTACCTGAAATATCATTAACTAACTTTGTATTTGACATGTCAATTAATACAGACTGGCGATTCATTAAATTATCATCTTCTATACTACTCACTTCTAAGTTATATTCATACACTTGATCTTTAGTACCTTCCTTAATAGTAATCATATTTTCATATTCATTTTTAAACGTAGGGTTAATAAATTTAAGTTTTTCGCCCACCACAATATTATTTTCTTTAGCATATTCTTCACTTACAACAACCTTATTTTTCCCATCACCATCAAATTTTTTTATTAACCCTTGTTTTTCCATTTCTTCTAAATTACCTAAAGAAAATGTAATGTTTCCTTTACTATCATTTCTTACAATAGCTGTTGTCCCGCCTTCTGTCATAACAGATGCCACTGTATCATCAATTTCATTTACATCATTTAGAAGCTTAAGAGTTGTCTCATAGTTAAGATTATCATCACATGTTAGTACAATATCAGTTAAATACTCTTTTCTATAATACTGTTCACTGTTCAATGTAATTAATTTTACAAAACTTCCTCCAATACTTGTTATGACTATCATTGTGGTTATAGCCAAGATTAATATAGAATTCTTCTTAACTTGAGGTATTAGCATCTTCATTGAAACTTCTCCACTTCTTCCAATGATCAACTTTAGTGGTTTAATTAATAAACTGAAAATTTTATTTATATATAACATTACAAATAAGAAAGAGCTTAAGTATATACATAAAAATCCTCCTATTGCATCTAATAAAGCTTTTGTGTCTGGTGTGATTATACACAATAAAATTATTAAGATTCCAGTAATCAAACTTCCTATCATGGTATATTTCATTAATTTTTTATGCTTAAATTCCACATTGTCATTTTTAGACATCGCTTTTAATGGTAATATTCTAGTAGTTTTAAATACAGGAATTAGTAAAACAATTTGAATTATTAAAAATCCAATTAAAGCAATCTTTAGTATTGGCAAAAAATAATATTCAAAGGTAGTTAAAAATAATTTACATGTTAAAAATGATAATATTGTTCCACTAAGGACTCCTGTAATATTAATCATCATTGTCTGCATTAATACTGTAATAAAAACTTGAAATGACGAACCTCCTATTGCCTTTATTACTGAAAAATCTTTAGTATATTTATATATATATCCTTGAAGATTAGATACTATAAATATTCCACACATGATAAATACTAAACTCCCTAAAAATCCAATGAAATATCGCATAGTATTAATATTCTCATTTAAGTTCTTATCTTCTTGAAATACTTCAACTCTCAAATCTTTATCTAAATTTATTAATTCCTTAGATACTTTAGATATATCATCATTATTTTGTACCTTAACCATCATATAATTAGCTTCTTCCAAAAAGCCTAATATTTCCTTCAATGATTTTCTATTCATGATTGCCATGTTTATAGAATTAGAACTATATGTTTTATCATTGAAAATTTCTATAACCTTATTTTCATTACCATTAACTAATACATTATCTCCCTCATTAACCTTTAAGCTATCAGCTAACTGTTTATTAATAATTATTGTATTTTCTTCAACATCACTATTATATTTATATTTACTTTTACTTAACTCATCATTTTCTACACCTACTGTGTAAGTATCAATTCCATTAATCTTAATCTTTACACCATCTACAATAACTGGTGATATTTTATCTATTCCTTCTAAAGAAGAAGTTTCCTCTAAAAAGTCTTTGGTAATTCTTTTTGAACTATCAATCTCATAACCGCATTGTATTTCAAAAGCTCCAAATTTTTCAAGAGTTTCTTTCTTTAAGTTATTTTCTGAATTTATTGAGAAATTCATAAGTGATGTTATTAATAGAATTGATAAAGCTATTGCAATTATAGATGAAATTGTAATAGCTTTATTAGATATAAAGAATCTTTTTGATAAATCTCTTAAATTCTTAATCATGCTTACTAATAACTCCTTTAAATTTCTCTAATATGATATCAATACTTTCCTTATTATTTTCTTTATTTTCATATTCATCTACAATTTGTCCATCATTAAAAAATAATACTATATCTGCATAACTTGCTACCATAGGATCATGGGTTACAATTATAATACTTTGATTTAACTTTTCTCTCATCATCTTAAATATATTAAGCACTTCTAACGAAGTATTATAATCAAGATTACCTGTAGGTTCATCTGCAAGTAATAGATTAGGTTCTGTAATCGTAGCCCTTGCCACGGCCACCCTTTGTTGCTGTCCTCCTGAAAGTGCTGAAGGTCTATGTTTTTTCCATCTGGTTAGACCAACTAAATCTAATTCTTGCTCAACTTTCTTTTTTATTTCTTTAGACTCTACGCCCTGTAAAATTAATGGCAGAGCTACATTTTCTTCAACACTTAAATCCCTCAATAAATTAAATGACTGAAAAATAAATCCTATATTTTCACTTCTATATTCAGTTGCAAAAGGTTCTATGTGATAGTCTTGTTGCAATTTTCCATTGATATACACCTTACCTGAATCTGGTGAATCTAGTGCTCCAAGTATATTTAGAAGTGTGCTTTTTCCTGATCCACTGCTCCCCATAATTGCAAGTAATTCCCCTTTATTTAGAGAAAAACTAACATCTTTTAAAGCCCATATTTTATTTATCTTTATCCCATACGATTTTGAAATCTTTTCAACTCTTAATACTTCCATACCATATCCCCTATCTATAATAACTCGCTTGAGCTTCATACATATTTTTATATTCACCATTATTATTTATTAATTCTTTATGTGAACCTTTTTCAATAATTTTCCCATCTTTCATTACTATAATTATATAAGTAGTAAACCAATAAAAAATTTAAAATAAGTCCTGACTTCATAAACTTAAATGTAAAATCATCAAGATAAATTATGTAATTATATCCATAATAACATATAATTGTTTTTTGATTTATGATACCATTTAATATTAAATAATACAATTATATGAAATAGTTAATATGCTAAAATTTATAATTATACATTTTTAGGGATCATATAATTTATTTTTCAATTGCAATTACAAATTTAAAATATAGAATTTAATTAGAGTTTGTATTAATCAGATAAAGAGAACAACAACAATGGATTTCAACCTATGATTAAGATTAAATTATTTACAATTCGAAGCCAATGCATTGGATGAAAATAAAGAAATGATTACTCGATTTGAAGAGCAACAAAATAAACATTTTAATTCTTATATAGATAAATTCTACAATGAAATTAAATCTATAAATAAAAAAGTAAATATTACAGTATTCTCATCTACAAAGTGCCAAGAGGCTACAACTAATACTCTTTTTTTATACTGTTTCTATATCAAATAATAAATATGTTACAAAAATCATCTAATACAATTATTAATTATAGTTAATACATAATTAACTTTATAAATACAAATTATATTAAATAATACAAAATATATAAAATAATCTAAAATATTATTTAATAAGTATTGTCAATTAATAATATTTGTTTTATAATAAAAATATGAAATACAGAGAGATAGGAGCGAAGTAATATGAGTAATAAAGAAAATTTAAACAAAAAAAATGAATGTAATTGTACAGATAAATATGAAGTAACTTTTGAAGAAGAAAAGGTTAAAGTAGATCCATCAAAGCCATGTGATTCAAGTAATCCAGATTATCCATGGGTTTCATGTGGTATAGATAAAAAAACTAAAGATAGTGAAGAAAAATAACTACTTTTTTTAAAATTTTTTATTTAAGAAAATAAAGATAAAAATGAACCTATATTAAACTATAGGTTCATTTTTTATATGTTTTAATAATTATTTTATAGCCCCTTTAGTAACTCCATCGATAATACCTTTTTGTGCTACTAAGTAGAATAATAATATAGGTATTAACGCTAATAAGTATGATGCAAATGCTAAATTATAGTCTGTTCCAAATTGTGATTGGAATATAAATTGAACTAAAGGAATAGTTGCAAAGTCCGGGTTACTTAATATTACAAGTGGTAACATAACATCATTCCAACACCATAATGCTGTTAAAATTGCTACTGTTGCATGTATTGGTTTTAACATTGGAAATATTATTTTAAAAAATACTTGCCAAGTACTTGCTCCATCTATCAATGCTGCTTCTTCTAATTCTATTGGTATAGATTTTAGAAAACCTACATATAAAAATACATTAGAAGATAGTCCATACACTGTATATAAAAGAAGTAATCCAATTATATTATCCATATTCCAAACACTAACTTGCTTTACAAGTGGAAGCATTATAATTGGAAATGGTACAAACATAGCACTTAAAAAATAATAGTACATCGCTTTATATGTTTTTTTATGCATATTTCTTGCTATTGCATAACCAACCATTGAATTAGTGATAAGTGTTAATATAACAGTTGTTATTGTAATAGTTAAACTGTTTTTTAATGCATTAAAGAAATTAGTCATTTCTATAGCTTTAGTAAAGTTTTCAAAATGAAACACTTTTGGTAATGAAAAGATTCCGTTCATCATATCTTGTGGTGATTTCAATGCTATAAGTACTGTTATTAATAATGGAAAAAGTACAGTTATAGTTCCTAAAATCATTAGTATTGTTACAAACCAATTTGTTTTCTCATCTTTATTTACTTTAGATTCTTTATTTTTTCTTGATTTATTAGCTACTGCGAACATTATAATTGCATCTCCCTTCTTTCAAGGATTCTTAGTTGTAATAATGATATTGCTACTACTACTATGAAATAAATAACTGAGTTTGCTGATTGGTATCCAAATTGACTACCATCAAAACCAGCTTTGTATATTAATACAGCTATAGATTCTGTTGATCCTGAAGGACCACCACCAGTAAGTGATATAATTTGATCGAATACATTTAAGAAATTTTTCATTGCAAGCACCATATTTATAGTGAAAAATGGAGCTAGTAAAGGAAACGTTATCTTTTTGAATTGTATCCATTTATTCGCACCATCAATTGCACTTGCTTCATATACATCTTCTGAAATAGTTTGAAGTCCAGAAATATATATTATTGTGTTAAATGCAATAGCTTGCCAAGATGCTACTATAACAACCCCAAGCCATGCCAAATTAGGATTTCCAAGTATGCTTTTACTTAAAACTTCGCTTCCTATCGCTTGCCCTGCACTTGTTAGTATAAATGTAAATATATAATTGAATATATATCCAACTATTAATCCACCTAAAATATTAGGAATAAAATAAATACCTCTTAAAGTACTTTTGAATTTTATTTTAGAATTTAATCCTACTGCTAAAATTAAGCTTATTACATTTACTATAATTGTTGAAAGTAAAGCAAATTTAAATGTAAACATATATGAATTAATTATTCTTTCATCTGAGAATATACTTATATAATTCTTTATACCTACAAATCTAAAAGTTCCAAATCCTCTCCAGTTTGTAAAACTATAAGATATACCCTTTAGTAAAGGTAATGTATGAAAAATAAAAAATAGAATTACTGCTGGTATTGACATTAATAAGAACACTCTTCTTTTCTCTTTCATGCTCGTTCACCCCTATAACTTATTTTATTGCTGTGATCTATTCCATCTGTCATCTAAACTATTTAAAAGCTTTTCTATATCCTTATCAAATAAATAAGCTTGAGCTAAATCTCCAACTTGCATTGATGCTGGATAATGGTGATCAGGAAAATCTAAAACCATTCCATTTTTAAAATATGGATTCAAATCTTCTACAGTTTTATCTTGTTGATATATATTATTAATTGCTGGAATTGCAAACTGCTCTTTTGCATATAGTTCTACATTCTCATTCTTAGTCATAAAATCTAAAAATTTAATTGCCGCTTCTTTATGCTTAGAATCCTTAGGTACTGCAAATAGTAAATCGATACCTGAAACAACATTGTTCTTGCTTGCATCATTATTTGTTGGCAATACAAACATTCCTAAATTCATATCTGGATTTATCTTTAATATTTCTGGAATAACCCAATTTCCTTGTATCATCATTGCTGCATTTCCTTGAGCAAAAGATACATTTCCATCATTGTATCCGATTCCAAAATTATCATTGTGACCATATTCCATTAACTTTTCCATCTTTTCAGCTATTGGTTTATATTCATCTCTAAATGTAACTTCATTTTTTCTACGTTCAATAAAAAAGTCTTCAGATTGAGTATTAGCTGTTATAGCATTCCAAGCTGGCATGGCAGTCCATGCATCCTTTAATGTAAAGTAAAATGGTGTAGTTCCTGCTTCTTTTATCTTTTCAGCAGTATCTATAAATTCATCCCATGTAGTTGGAACTTTTAATTTTAATTTTTCAAAAATATCTTTATTGTAAACTACTCCTCCAGCATTACATGCATAAGGTATTCCACATAAAGTGTCACTAGGTTCAAACTCTAAGCTTTTTAAAACATTAACGTAAGCAGGTTGTATTCTATCTATAATATTTTTTTGACTAGATAAATCTTCTAAAATGCCTGCATCTACAAAGTCTCCATAATTCATCTCCCCAGCTATTGTTAATATATCTGGAACATCATTCTTTACTAATCTTGTTTTTAATACTGTCATAGCTTGAGCTGGTGAACTAATAATTACATCTATATCAGGATTTTCTTTTTCAAATTTTTCTTCAAAATTTTTAAATGTATTTATTGCTTCTGCTTTACTTAAAAAAACTTCTACTTGTTCTTTTCCATCTGCATTTTTAATATCATTGCTTTTACAACCAGTTAAAAGTGATGTAGAAAAAATACAAATTGTTAAGCAACTAATAAGAATTTTTGTAATCTTCATTATGCCAACTACTTTTCTATAGTACTTAATACTCATAGAAAAATAGTATTCACCTCCTATTTTTTATAATCTTTGTTGACTATATATCTTGTTTCAGGAATCGTTCCCAAAACAAGATATATCATTATTAAATAAGATATGCTCTACATTCGTAAGGTCTTAAGCTTATATTCTCTAATGTTTCTTCTTTACATTCATCATAGTTTGCTATAAGAAGTTTTTTGTATTTTGATTTTATATTATTAGGTAATTTAAATTCTGAAGTATTGCTAGAGAAATTACATATTACTAATAATTGTTCTTCATTTAATGTTCTTACATATGCATATATCTCTTCACTATCATCTAAAATTAAATCGTAATTTCCATAAACAATAATTTCATTATCTTTTCTTATTTTTATAAGCTCTTTATAATAATTAAAAATAGAATCTTTATTATCTACCTGACTTTCAGCATTTATTTTATTGTAGTTAGAGTTAACCTTAATCCAAGGAATACCTGTTGTAAATCCTGCATTTATACTGCTATCCCATTGCATAGGTGTACGTGCATTATCTCTGCCTCTATCATGAATTCCTTCCATCATTTCATCATGCGATCTTCCTTTTTTAACAACTAGATCATTGTATGCATTTATAATTTCTATATCTTTATAATCATTTAAATCATCAAATGCAACATTAGTCATACCAATTTCTTCACCTTGATAAATATAAGGAGTTCCTTTCATCATATGAAGACATGTAGCTAACATCTTAGCTGATTCTTTCCAATATTTCTTATCATCCCCAAATCTTGAAACTACCCTTGGTTGATCGTGATTATTCCAATATAAGCTGTTCCAGCCTGAATCTTCTAACCCTTTTTGCCATTTAGTCATTATTTTCTTTAAATCTGTTAACTTAAATGAATTCTTATGCCATTTTCCATACTTTCCATTACCTAAGTCTGTATGTTCAAATTGAAATACCATATTAAGTTCGTTTCTGTCTTCCCCAGTATATAACTTAGCTTCTTCAATACTTACACCTGGCATTTCTCCAACTGTTATTAAATTTTTACCTCTTAAAACCTTTTCATTCATTTCTTCTAAAAACTCATGTATTCTTGGTCCATTCATTGAATACTTACTAAAATCTCCATTTACACCATCAGGGAACTCTTGATTTTTAGAAATAAAATTAATAACATCCATTCTAAATCCATCTATTCCCTTATCTAACCACCATTGCATCATAGAATAAACATCATTTCTTAATTCACTATTTTCCCAGTTTAAATCTGGTTGTTTTTTAGAGAATAAATGCAAGTAATACATATCTGTTTCTTCATCATATTGCCATGCTGGACCGCTAAAACAAGATGTCCAATTATTTGGTGGTTGACCATCTTTACCTTTTTTCCATACATAATAATCTCTATACTTGCTAGTTTCTGATTTTCTGCTTTCTACAAACCATTGATGTTCATCTGATGTATGATTTACAACTAAATCCATCATTATTTTAATTCCTTTTTCATGAGCTGATTTAAGTAACTCATCAAAGTCATTCATAGTACCAAATTCAGTCATTATATCTTTATAATCACTTATATCATATCCATTGTCATCATTAGGTGATTTATATACAGGTGAAAGCCAAATTACATCTATACCTAATTCTTTTAAGTAATCTAACTTTTCTATAATTCCTCTTATATCCCCAATTCCATCTCCATTACTATCCTTAAAACTTCTTGGATAAATTTGATATACTACACTTTCTCTCCACCAATTCTTTTTCATAAAAACTCCTCCTTTTTATTTTATAAATAAATACTATGTTTTAAATATATGTTTATATCTGTATTAGATAAAGTGACATATATAAACATTCTACTAAAACATGATCTAAATAAATTATGTATTAGGTTAACCGATTACGTAACCTTGAAAAATAAAATGGTTTATTTAAACCATTTTACAGTTTCCCTTTCGACAATATTATGATCCATAATTATTTGATTTTTAGAACCGTTTCCATTTAACATATTTAAAATTTCATTAAATGCCTTACAGCCCATTTCATATAATGGTTGTGATAATGTTGTTAATGGTGGTATTGACATTATAGCCACCTTGGTATTATCATATCCTACAATTGATAAATCATCTGGTACTCTGATATTTTTTCTATAGGCAACATTTAAAACGCCCACTGCCATATCATCACTAGCTACAAATATAGCTGTAAATTCTTTTTTTCTTTCTAATAAAGTATTCATACATTCAATTCCACTTTTATAAGAGAAATCTCCATATGTAACTAAGTCATTATCTATATTTATTCCATAATCTGAAAGTGCCTTCATATATCCTTGTACTCTAGGTAATCCTGCTATTGTATCTTCTTTAGTTCCACTTATCATAGCAATTTTCCTATGACCTCTATCTAATAGATACTTAGTTGCAGTATAAGCAGCTGATAAATCATCTACTTTTATATGAGGCATATCATATTTAGGTGATGTTGTAGATATAAGTATATATGGAATATTAATTTTTTTTAAAGCCTTGTAATATTCATCTTCTATTTTTATACTTACAATGATGACAGCATCTAATTGTCTTTCCTCTAAAATTCTTAAATACTCTAAAGTTCTAATTCCTTCTGAACCAGCATTACAAAGTATAACACTATAGTTATTATCATGTGCTGTATCCTCTATTCCTCCAATGATTTCACCATCAAAGCTTGTAGATACATCTGGTATAATTACGCCTATAGTTCTTGTTGTATTCGTTGATAATGATCTTGCAATGGCATTTCTTTTATAGCCAATTTCATCAACTACTTTAAGAACTCTAATTTTGGTCTCTTCAGAATATCCTCCTAGATTATTTAAAACTCTTGATACTGTAGCTACGGATACTTTAGATAAATTTGCTACATCTTTTATTGTTGATGCCATCTTAATCCCCTTTTTTTCCTTAAGTTAATCGATTACTCAAATATACAATACCATATTTTTATACATATATCAATAAAGTAAAATACAAAAAAAAATTTCTTTTTTATCTCCAGTCAGCAACTTTATTTTTTCCTTAATTTGTTCCTTTGTTAAGTGAGTAGTAGCTCTTTCCTTAAGCTTTGCAAGTTACATAGCTTGAACTTGTTGTTTTTTTAGTTCTTGTTCTTGTTGCTTTTCAATTTTTTTCTTGTTTCTTTAATTCTTTTACTTCTTGTTTTTTGGCTTTTTCTTGTTGTTTTATTACTTTTGCTTCTTGCTTTACTATCTTCTTTGGAGAATTTTTAACACCTTTTTCAGCAGCAAAAGCTGGAACAGAACTTACCATAGTCATTATAGCTAAAATAGCAATTATCTTTTTAGTTATCATAAGTAAAAAAATCTGTAACTAATTAGTTACAGATTTTTAATATGTACTTAATAAAAACTATTTATAAAATAGGAGTTAGTTTTAATATTGTAATTTCATGTACTTCTAAATCAACAGTAAGCGTCAATTCACCTTGGATAGTTCTTTCCCCAAAATCCATTTTAGGAATAGATATATTTTTTAAATATTTTTCATATTCTAATGTTAAATTTTCTCCCCCTGAATTAATCCAATTATCAAAAGCAGAGCCGAAGTTTCTATTAACTCTTTCTCTTACTATAGAGTATTTTCCAAAGATATTGTTAAGGACTATTTTAAAAAATTTACTTTTTTCATTTGTAAATACACTATATCTATTTTTTAAATTTATATGAGATGTATTAAAACTTTTATATAATTGATCGTATTCTTGAAAATTATGAATTAAAATTTGAAAATTTTCATGATTATCTTTTGTAATAATCATATTCTCATCTTTATAAAGAATAATAGACTCTAAATCATTTAAAAACTTAAAAGCATAGTAAGCTGGCTTTTTTATTCCTTCCACTGTTATCAATCCGAATCCACCATGAAAAGTATCAGAAGATAAGATATGTTCATCAAATATATCTGATAGTGTCCAATAACTCATAACATCTACGTATCCAATACAGTCAATTACATTTTTAACAATAAAAGATCCCATAAAAGCTGTATCATGCAATAAATCTCTTGGATCTGAAGACGAATTCCATTCAGTTATTATACAGTTACTCTTTTTAATGCATTTAGAATTTCTAACTGTTTCATGAATTTTCTCTACACTTTTTAAAATATAGCTAGATTCTGCATAACAATACCTTCCTTTTCTATCAGCATTCCAATGTTCAAAATAAGTTTCATCTATATTCCATTGAATAGGATATAGATGATATGTAAAATTATCAAGAATAATATTATTTTTTTCTAAGAAATCAAAGGCATTTTTTGTCCAATTAGTATCTAAAACGGACCAACTAGTGCCACTAAATCCACTAACCTTAAGATTTAAATTTACATTTTTTATAGAAATATATGTTGCTTTAAAAAATTCAAGATATTCTTCTTGTGATTTGTGCCAATAGTATCCATCTAAATGTGGTTCATTCCAGATTTCAAAATCCCAAGTTTCTACTTTCTTTTTACCATAACGATTAACAAGATGTTTAACAAATGATTCTACTAAATATGTCCAATGTTCTAAATTTTTAGGAGCAGATGTGTTTGCATTCCAATGATATATACTTTCACTACCAGAGGCTAAATCTTTAGGCATAAAACCAATTTCAATAAAAGGTATAATATCATTGGAAACAAAAAAATCAAAAATAAGATTAATATAACGGAAATTTAGCTGAGGATTTCCATCCTTTAATGAAAAAACCATTAGATTATCTGAAAATATTCCATGAAATCTTACACGATTAAATCCCACTTCACTTTTTGCAGCAATAAGTTGGTCCTGTATATTTACATTTAGAAAATCGCTAGCACGTCCAATTCCTATCATTTTTGTTAAATTTGATGGATATTGTCCATTTTCTTCGTCTGTATTTACTGTAATCATTTTACAATCTGAAGCTGGTATATTTTGAGGTATTTCTATTATATTTTCTTTATCATATTCAAAAAGTTGATTAAAAGGATTTGTTGAAATTAAGTTAATATAGTTAAATAAAGCAGATGAAACAACATTCTTTTCTAATAATACATCCTGCTTATTATTTTTACGAAAATCTTTAGGAGAAATTTCAAAGTATTTTTTAAAACGTTCATTAAATGTGCTAATAGAATTAAATCCTCTTTCAAAAGCTATATCACTAATTTTTTTATTAGTAAGAACAAGATCAGAACAGGCAAGTTGCAATCTATAAATAGTTACATATGTCATAATATTGATACCTGTTTCTTTCTTGAAAAGCTTAGATAAATATGCTGGACTCATATTAAACTCTTTTGCAATATCATTCAAAGAAAAACACTTAGAAATATTATCATTAATATATAGTATAAAATCTAAAGTTTTCCCTTGAGATGATAATACTTTCTTATCTTTATTATTTATAGAAAAACGTTGCTTTAATATATTTAATATTTCTAAAATTGTTATCTTTCTCAAAAGATCAATATTATCATTCTTTTTAATATCTAATAAAGCTAGCTTAGAAAGATACTTTTTAAGCAAAAACAGATCATTTGAATTAGTATTTTCTAAGACACTAAAAACCATCGTATCTAAATCTTTAATTTCACTTTTTAGCAAAGTTTCTTTTATTTGAAGAGTATAAACAATATTTTTTTCAGATATAGCCTTAGCAGAATGCCTATAAAAACTGTTTACAATGTAAATTTCATCTTTATGAAGTTCCACAATTTCATTTTCTACATTTAATTCAATAGATCCATCAAGAACTAAAATAATCTCTAAAAAATCATGCCAATGATAAGGGACTATTTTTAAATTGTGAATAAAAACTTTATATGGAATTTTGTGGTGTGTTGGTATGTCAATATTTTCATAAAACACTTAAAATCCCTCCTAAACAAATAAGTTTTTCAATATAACATAATATATATAAACCAATAATAGTGCAAAATATAAACTATCGCAACTTTAAGATAAATAAGAATACTTAACAAAGATATGATCATTTTGTGCAATAAATTGTACTTGCTTTTGAAATGAATTTTGCTGTTCCTTCTTCATTATAATCAATGTTTTCCTTAAAACGTTCATCTCCGATATGAATCAAATTTAGCATTGTACAATCTTATTTGTACAGTTATAAAACCTTTCATTTTTAAATTATATATATAACAAAATTTAAAAATGTTAAAGTATATTTTTTAAGTCAATTTCAATCAATGAATTTACATTGCAATTGGCCTCTTTTAAATAGTCAAAGTTTCCAACCCCTATAGAATACATGCCTGCATCATTAATAGCTTTAATTCCAGCTGATGAGTCTTCAATTCCAACACAATTTTTTGTCTGTAAATTTAGTTCTTTTGCTGCTAAAAGAAATATTCCAGGATCAGGCTTTCCTTTTGATACTAGTTCAGGATTTGCAATAATGTCAAAGAGAGATGTTAAATCTAATTTTTCTAATATAAGTGGTGCATTTTTACTTGCAGATGCTAATCCTATTTTTATATCTGCATTTTTAAGTTTTTTTAGAAGAACTACAACTCCAGGTAATATGTCCTCTTTAGATAAATTAGAAATCCAATTCAAATAATATTTATTTTTCTTATCTAGCAAATTAATTTTTTCATCGTTTGTATAATTAGAACTTTTATTATTTTGTTTTAAAATTAATTCTAAAGAATCTTCTCTCGATAAACCTTTAAGTCCTTCATTAAATTCTCTAGATATAGAAACACCTATTTCATCAGCAAGCTTTTTCCAAGCTTTATAATGACCTTCAGCTGTATCTGTAATTACTCCATCTAAATCAAAAATAACTCCTTTAATTAACATCTAGTATCAAACCTCCCACAAAATGGATCTATAGGACTGATTCCTTTAAATTCACTTTTACCTATAAGCTTTTTTACTACCAATTCAATATTTGCTTTTTGATTACTATACGCATTTATATAAGTTGGTATACGTGGCGCGTCACACAAGTGGAATGGATTACCTAGCGATATTATAACTACAGGAATTTCTTTAACAAACCATGGCATAAATTGAGCAAAAGGCATTCCCCATTCAATTCTATTTGAAGTTTGATTACTTTTAGTCTGATAATCGACTCCATATATTACAATATCATATTTATTTTTAAACTTTTCAATAGAACCAATGATTAACTCTAAGTCAAGTTTATTATTATCTAATACAGTAACTTTAAAACCTGATTTTTCAAGTTCTTCTGAAAAGATTGCTTTACTTTTGGTTTCGTTTCCTAAATGAATAAATAAAACTTTTTCATATTTTTCAGGAAGGATTGGTAAAATATTTTCATTATTCTTTACAAGAGTAATTGATTTATCAAAAATTTCTGTTGATAAATCTTTATAATCTTTAATTTCACCATTAGAAATTTTTTTTAAATTGTTGTAATATTCCTTAATTCCTAAAATACGAAGAACTGCTTCATTTAGTCTTTCTTCTGAAATTGCACCACTTAAAACACCTTCAAGGATAGCTGAAAAGTCTTCTTTCAAATCTTTAGTAAATAATATCATATCACAACCTGCATTAACACATTGGATTAAAGTTTCTTTTCTTGTAGCAAATGAATTAAAACCACCCATAAGTGTTGCATCAGTAATAATTAATCCATTAAATTTTAACTCTTTTCTTAATAAATCTTTAAGTAGATGTTTAGATAATGTAGCAGGTCTTAAGTCTTTATCTTCTATAGATTTATCTATACTTCTTTCAAAACAAGGAAGAAGTATATGACCTGCCATTATACAAAGAACACCAGAATCAATCAATTCTTTATAAATACTTCCATAAGTTTCATTCCATTTTTCTAAAGTCATATCATTTACTGAAGGTAACACATGATGATCTCTATCATCTTTACCATCTCCAGGAAAGTGTTTAATTACTGGAATAACCCCACCATCTTCTAATCCTTTGCAAAACTGCTTTGAAAAAGACTTAACACGAGAAGTATTATCACCAAAAGCTCTAGTCCCAGTAATAGGATTTAAATAATTAACATTTAAATCAACAACAGGCGAAAAAGTCATGTTTAAACCTAATTTAAAACTTTCTAATCCTATATAGTGTGACGCTTCATAACTAAGATTTAAATCATTAGTAGCTGAAATTTGCATAGCACTTCCAAAACTTTCACCTTCACTTAAAATACCATTAACACCATTTTCTAAATTAGCAGAAATAAAAGGCTTTATTTTGCTATTACTATTAATTATTTCTATAACTTCTTTTGCTAAATTTTTAGTTACAGGCCTTAACATGATTCCACCAGGTTGAATTTTTTGAATAGTTTCAATAAGTTGTTCTTCTGTAATTTCAATGTTATGCATTAGAAAAAACAATTGTCCTACTTTTTCTTTTAATGACATTTTATTTAATTTATCCTTAATACCTTCAATTTGATTTTTATCCAAATTAAATGGTTGTTTTTTTAATAATTCTAAATCTAACACGCTTGTTTACTCTCCTTATTTCTGATTTCTAAGTCTTTAACTATATTGTTATACATTTCTGAAGTAAGCTTGTATCTTGATAAAATAATAATTGCTATTCCATAACCTACAACAGGTATCCATACAATTGCATTATGAAGATTAGATAATGTTTCTACACTTTGAACCTTACCAGGTATATATCCTATTCCATTTAAAATCCATCCACTAATAGCAGCTGACATACCTGAGGTTAATTTAGAGCTAATAGTATTAGTAGAAAGAATTACGCTTTCAAGTCTTGTGTTTGTTTTCCATTCACCATACTCCACCGTAGAAACTACCATATTAGTAATAACTAATGAATACATACCTACAATAGCACTTGATAATCCATCAATTATGATATAGAAATAAGACACTTTAAAATTAATTATGTATATAAATGAAATTATTACACTAATACCTAAAAAATATGACATAACCTTTTTATTACCATATTTCTTTAATAGTTTAGGAGATATAGCTATTAAAATTAATGTGACAGGTAAAGCAATTAAATTTGAAAAAGAGCCAAGTTTATCATTTCCAAGAGAAAATTTATAAAAATAAATTAATAGATTTGTTTTTATGTATAATGCTGTGTATATGAATAATTTAGCTGAAATTACATTAATCAATGGAGAATTAGCTAAAAGAGCTTTTATCATATCTGATAGTTTAAGTTTATTATTTTTCTTGACTTTTTTATCTTTAATTTCAGAAGTTTTACTTAAACCCAAGTCCTTAAGAGATTCATTTGAAAATAATTCTTTAGATAACACAAGACCAAAAATTAAAAATAAACTTCCTAAAATTATACTTAAAAGAAAAAATCCTTTTAAATAACTTCCGTTACCTAATATATCAACTAATGGCATCTGAGCTATTCCAAATCCAAATATTGCAAAAACCGAAGCTATTTTGATGCTTTGTAGAAGTTTAAAGCGGAAATTTTCATTCTTAGTAATAGCTGGAATAATTGACCAAAAAGCAATATCAAAGAATGCGTAAGCAGTCCAAAAAAGTATCGTTACAACGTATACATAAATAATATGAGTTCCTGGACTTAAATTTGGTTTAAAAAATAGTGCAATAAGTAAAATACTTATAATAGGAGGCATAGAAATAATATATGGCTTATATTTCCCCCATTTAGTGTTTGTTTTTTCTATTATTACAGCTATAATTGGATCAACAATCAATCCATAAATACGAACTACAAATAAAAGTGTACCAATAGTAGCTGCTGATAAACCAACTCCTTCAGTAAAGAAAAATAAAAATGCCGACATTAGAGCATAAACTAAATTTTGCCCGAGACCTCCCATTGCAAAACAACGGTTAATTTTTTTAGAATTTAACATAAATACAACTCCTCTCATTAATACAAGACAATTATAAGTTTTTTTTTTGCGAAAATCTCTCAAGTTATCTACTTCTTAGCTATAGCTTTTTATCTATTTAAAAGTTTTCATTTTAAAAAAGTTTAATCTGTAGCTATTTTGTTACAGATTTTTGTTATTTCTTTAATTTGTAAAAATATTTATAAAATCTAAGTTAATTTTAAGATTGTAATTTATGTACTTATAAATCAACAGCGAGTGTTAATTTATCTTGGTTATTTTTATAAAGTTATAATTCTTAGCAATTTGTCTAACATAATTTTTTGGCTCTTCTAATTTCATAGTGGAAACAAATATTACCAATAGTATAAATGAAGGACTACATTAAAGTAGTCCTTCATTTATTGCTTGTGTTAGGTCTTTAAAATCAACACCATAATCTCTATCTTTTATAGTATATAATTCTTTAAGTTCCTCCTCGATAAATGATTGTGAGTAGAGCACAGCATCTGTTTTGAAACTTGTCTTAATTATCTTATGATTAATAAAGAATATGGTCTTTGCCCTTAGTATATCAAAGTCATATCCACGACCTTGTTTTTCAATTGCCCTAATAGTATTGTTAATACCTTCAATAAAAGCATTAGTAATGCCTACCATATGAAAAATAATTAAATATTTCTCTACCCCAGTTCTTAACTGTCATTGCAGTATCATTATAGATTGTTAAATCATCTGAGATAGCCACTAAAGAAATCTATTATAGTAGCCTTATTTCTATCTCTAAGCATATCTATAACAGTATGGTGTTCTATTACATATCAAAGTCCATGCCTGTTTACGGCTCTTACCTTCTCTCTGTATATGTATTTCATCTATACCAAGAATATTAAGAGTTTCAATTTCAAATAATTTAGGTATTTTCTTAGCTTCATCTAAAAATACATTTCCCTTCGGTTTTATTCCGTACAAATAAAGAGGGATATTTTTAAAAATAAAAAAGTTTTTTAATTTTTCTCTATTAATGTATAAAATTTTTTCGCTTGTCCATAATATAAATGTATCCACAAAATCATAATAATCATTAGTCCCCTTAAACTAGTATAATGTTTATTGTTATACTAATATGAATTATTTATTTACGAAGAAAACTCTCCATTATATAATAATGAAGAGTTTTCTTATTTATGGTTTACTTTTCAATTATATTTTAAATAATTATTTATGTTGTAGTATAATGGCGCAGTGGCATTGGAATTTACTTTTTAGAACTTCTTAATGTATATTTGTTGAATTAATTGCTTGTCACAATGTTCCATTGGGAACACGCATTAATTAGACTAATCTACATTTTTAGAATTCTTAAAGTAAATTCATCAGTCCACGAGCTTTATACTACAACATAAATTTACTTTTTAAAACATGTCATTATTTTTTAGATACATATTTATTATCTTTTATATAAAATCTCCATGGAAAATCTATTGCTTCCTCAGCATAATCTATTCCTATCCTAGTTGTCTGAACAATTTCATAATGATCATAACTATCTTCTATATATAAATCACCTTTTTCATAAAGCACTTTATAATTATCTTTTTTACCTATACCAAAAGCCATGCATAACTTTGAAGGTCCATTAGTTAATTCTTTCTTCTTAACGGTAGATAATTCTTCATACTTCTTATTAAACCTCTTTAAAGAAATATAATCAAAATTATCTAATGGTTCTAATGCTCTAATTAAAACTCCCTGCCCATCATCATCTTCTCCACTTATTACATTAAAGCAATGATAAAGTCCATATATAAAATATACATAAGTTATTCCGCCTTCTTTAAATAGCGGCTCTGTTCTTTCTGTTCTTCTTCCATTATAAGCATGTGATGCTTTATCAATTGACCCTATGTATGCTTCAGTTTCTACTATTTTTCCCCTTAAAATAACACCATCTATCTCTCTTACTAAAATTTTACCCAATAAATCTTTAGCTACTTCCAAAGCATCTCTTTTATAAAATTCCCTATTTAAAATCAATCACTCATCACATCCCCTATTTAAAATCTCATTCTAAAGTTTTATTATAACTAATTTTTGATATTTTATTATAAATCTACATTAAAAATGAATGTTTATATTTTGGTGTTCTTAAAGTAAATTACTCAATCTATGTGCTTTATACTACAATATAAACAAATTCTTAAAGCATACGCTAAATATCAAAAATAACTACTTTATTCGATTTTAAACTTTCCTTTACATCTATTATTCTTTGATTAGATGATCCTCTGAATTTTAATCCATCTTCTTTTTTATTTTCTTCAAATTTTCCATCCACTAATACATCTATGTTATTTATTAAGTCTTTCCAACCTTTATTGCCTTCTAAATTATCATTTATATATTCAAATGTATATCCTGTATAGCACCAAATATTTTTATTATTTTCTTTAAAAATTTTTGCCATATAAGAAAATTGATCTGCTCTTTCAAATGGATCTCCTCCACTAAAAGTAATTCCTTTAATCATTGGATTACATAAAACATCTTCTATTAATTCATCTATATTTTTTTCTTCTCCACCATTAAAATCATGAGTGTCTGGATTAAAGCATCCCTTGCAATTATGATTACAACCTTGTGAGAAAAATACTCTTCTAATTCCTGGACCATTTACTAAACTTTCATACGCTATACCTGATAATCTTATTTTTTTATCCAAAATAATACACTTCCTTTAAAATTCTTATATCTATATTTAAGATTCATTATATATCTATCCCTTAAATATAGGAAATATAATATTAGCTTTAAAACAAAAAAAATAGAAAAGCTACTAATATATATAATAAATTATATATATTTAGTAAGCTTTTCAAAAACACTTCATTTATTACTTGTAATTAAAGAAACTATTTTAAATATGTGTTAATATATGAAATATGCAAAATGGAATTTTATTCTGTCCAATTTCCCTTATACATATATTAAGGCCTTGTTAAAATAACATCTTGAATTAACCCTAATGTTAGTTCCTTCTCTTCAAAATCTTTTACTGGCATAGGTCTTGCATATAAATATCCTTGAGCATTATTGCATCCTACTTCACTTAAAAATTCTGCTTGTTCATGAGTTTCTACCCCTTCACAGATTACATTTAAATCTAATTCTTTAACCATTCTCACAATATTTGCTATTACTATCTCACCTTTTTTAGAACTATCCTTACTATTTAAGAATTCTCTATCAAGTTTTATTGTATCAATAGGTAAATCTTTCAATATATTAAGTGAAGAAAGACCTGTCCCAAAATCGTCTAATGATATACTAAATCCCATTGCTTTTAATCTAAGCAATGCTTGCAACATATTATCATAATGATTAAATATTGCACTCTCTGTAATTTCAATCTCTATTAAATTTGGATTTATATCATATTTATTAAATATTCTGCTTACATTCTTTATAAAATAATCTACATTTTTCAAATTAATTCTTGATATATTTACTGAAATAGGAATTAATTTAATATTATTTTGCTTCCATTCATTTATTTTTGAACATACCTCTTCAAAAATAAACATATCTAAATTAACTATAAATCCATTTTTTTCAAACAAAGGTATGAAATCTATAGGATTTATTAATCCTTTTTCAGGATTGTTCCATCTTACAAGTGCCTCTGCTCCAATACAACTTTCTAATTTTATATCATACTTAGGTTGAAGATATAATTCAAATTGTCTATTGGTTAATGCACTATACATAACATCTTCTATTTGCTTTTGCTTTATTAACTTACTTTGAAGCTCTATATCATAAAAACCTATAAACTCATTACAATCACTTTTTGATGTTTCCCTAGCAAAAGCTACATTATCAATCATTTTATTTATATCTTCTTCTGTTCCATCTACAACATATACCCCATATGAAAGAGAGAAGTTTGGAATTTCCTTAGTTCCATTATCAAAAAACCTCATACTATTATCTAATGCATTAATTCTATCTATAATATCATTTTCATCTTTATATTTTAATAGCAATATAAATAAATCATCCCTTACTCTACAAAACATTTCTTTATACAATAATTTATTTTTCAAAATATCAGATATATATTTTAATAATAAATTCCCGGTTTTATATCCCCATATATCATTTATAATTTTAAATCTAACTATGTCAAATTCCACCAGTGCATATGACGAATTCATATTCTCTTCCAAGACTTCTTTTATGTCCATTTTAAATTTAGTTAGAGTTTTTCCTCCAGTAATATCATCAACAAATGCTATGTCTTTAATTAACTTTTCTTTTCTATTTCTATAAAAATTTATATAAATTAAAAGTATTAAAAATATTAGTATAACAAAACTCGCTAGCATAGTCATTAAGGATGTTAGATATTGTTTTTCATTTATATTGGATGCCTCTATTAAAGATAAGACATAATAATCCTTTAAGTCATTTATTTTAGAGTATGACAAAATATACTTATTTTTATTTAATGTAATAAATACAGCACCATCTCTATTATTAGTTAAATCATCTTTTAATATTTCTATATCATCTAAATCATGATATGAAAATATATTACTATCGTTTAACATATTAAATAGATCACCTGATCCTATTAATATATCCCCATTTTTATCTAGTATGTATGTCTCAACCTGTTGATAAAATTTAGAATTTGATATAAATAATTTTTCTATATCCTTAAATGATATGGTTCCATATAAAGCCCCTTTAATTTTATCATTATGGAGTAATGATGTTACATATATGAATACTTTTTCGCCAGTTTTTAAATCAGTATCTATTGTCAAAACATCTTCATTAGTTTTTTCCCATTTTTTAAAATAATCCTTGTTACTAATATCATTAATTGAACCATCAATACAATTTAAAATTCCATCCGAAGTTATAATTCCTGTTGTTAAAAAATCTTTTCTTTCTTCCAAATTTAAAATGTCCATAACATTTTCTTCTTTGAAATCGTTTAATTCATTAAAAATACCCGACACGTGCTTCATATATTGTATATTATCATTTAACGTATAATTTATGAACATAGAATTATTTTCTGATGCTTTTACAATAACAGATTTATTGCCTTTATTTATTACTTCTTTAACTTCTATTATACATACAGAAAATCCAATGGCTATTAACATAACAATAACAGTAATTGGTATAATATAGGCAAAAATATTACTTTTAAACTTATTGTTCATATATTTACCCCCTAACTCTTAATATCACTACTTCAAAGGTTCTACAAAGAAAAATTCAAGTAATTTAAATTATTGTAATTTATTGTATATCCATATTTTATCATATTTTCATATAAACTTGTATTAAAATAAAAAAAGACTTTCTTAAATTTTTCTTTTTATTTAAGAAAGTCGTTTTTTATATAGGTTATATTTCAGCAAAGTGTTGATATAAATTAATTTTTCTATGAATTAAGCTTTACATAATTTAATCTTCCACCAGCTTTTATAACATCTATTTCTTTTGATGTTAATTTAACTAAAACTTGAAATTCACTATTTTTAGTTAAGTTTTTAATTTTTAATACTCCATTATTTAAATTATCACTTATATTTTCTATTAATAAATCATCAACTAAATTTATTTTTTCATAATCTGAAGAATCCTTAAATTCAATTGGTACTATTCCATTGTTTATTAAATTTGCTTTATGTATTCTAGCAAATGATTTAGCAATAACTGCTTTTACTCCTAAATATAAAGGTGCTAATGCAGCATGTTCTCTACTTGAACCTTGTCCATAGTTTTCTCCAGCTATTATAAACCCTCCATTAAATTCTTTAGCTCTCTTAGGGAATTCTGTATCTACTGTATTAAAGCAGAATTCTGAAAGATAAGGAATATTAGATCTAAATGGTAATAATTTTGAGTTAGAAGGCATTATATGATCTGTTGTGATGTTGTCTTCTACTTTTATTAACACTTTACCATCTATTTTGTCTCCAAGTGCCTTATTTATTGGGAATGGTTTTATATTCGGACCTCTGACTACTTCAACTTCTTCATTAGTTTTAGCAGGTTCTAAAATCATAGAATCGTCTATGATAAACTTTTCAGGCATATCAACCTTTATATCTACATCCATTTGTCTTGGGTCAGTTAAACACCCTTTAATGGCTGAAACTGCTGCTGTTTCTGGACTTACAATATATATTTGTCCTGATAGTGTTCCACTTCTACCATAGAAATTTCTATTTACAGTTCTTAATGATATCCCATTAGTTCCTGGTGCTTGACCCATTCCAATACATGGTCCACAAGAGTTTTCAAGTATTCTTGCTCCTGAACTAATTATATCTGCTAAAGCTCCATTTCTAGCAATCATCTCCATAACTTGTCTAGATCCTGGTCCAATAACTAAACTTACATTTTCATGTACTTTATTTCCTTTTAATATTTTTGAAACCTTCATTAAATCTTCATAAGAAGAATTAGTACAACTTCCTATAAACACTTGGTCGACTTTAATCTTTCCGGCTTCCTCAACAGTTACAACATTATCTGGACTGTGAGGTTTTGCAGTTAATGGTTTTAAATCATTTAAATTTATAACTATTTCTTCATCATATATAGCATCTTCATCAGCTTTTAATTCCAGCCAATCGTCTTCTCTATCTTGTGCTTTAAAGAATTCTAAAGTTCTTTCATCACTAGGGAATATTGATGTTGTAGCACCAAGTTCAGCTCCCATATTAGTTATTGTACCTCTTTCTGGCACTGATAAACTTTTAATTCCTTCTCCACAATATTCAAATACTTTTCCAACGCCACCTTTTACAGTACATATTCTAAGTACTTCTAAAATCACATCTTTTGCAGCCACCATTTTATTTAGCTTCCCTTTAAGTTCAACTTTTACAACTTTAGGTGTATTTATATTATATGCACCACCACCCATTGCAAGAGCAACATCTAATCCACCAGCTCCCATTGCAAGCATTCCAACTCCACCAGCTGTTGGTGTATGACTATCTGAACCTGTTAATGTATCTCCAGGTGTTGCAAATCTTTCTAAAAATATTTGATGACATATTCCATTTCCAGGCTTTGAAAAATACACTCCATATTTTGATGCTACTGTTTGAATGAACTTATGATCATCTGCATTTTCAAATCCTTGTTGAAGCATATTATGATCAATAAATGCCACTGATTTCTTAGTTTTTACTCTATCTATTCCCATAGCTTCTAATTGAAGATATGCCATTGTTCCAGTTGAATCTTGAGTTAATGTTTTATCAATTTTAATAGAAATTGGTTCTCCTGTTTTTAAATTTCCTTCAACGATATGATTTTTTAAAATTTTATAAACTAAATTATCTCCCATGTTTGTTCCCCCTATTATTGCTTATGGTTTAATTCTATTACTTTTAGGTAGATGTTGATATTTTATAATTTATTAATTCTTTTATATTCTTTATATAATTGAACAACCTCTTTATCAAAAAGACATCTTTTTAATCTAACAGATGTTGATCTAACTAATTCTAATATTCCTGTGGCTTCATCTTTAGTAAGTTCTATTGCATATTCCCTAAATTTATTTTCAACTGCAGCACGTCCTGAATGTTTTCCAATAACTATTTGTCTTTCTAATCCTACAATTGCTGGATCAAATGCTTCATAATTAGTTGGATCTTTAAGAGCTCCATCAGCATGAATTCCAGATTCATGTGCAAACATATTACTTCCAACTATGGCTTTCCACTTTGGTAGTTCTCTACCTGATGCCCTAGATACATATTGAGAAAGATCTTTAAGCATTGTTGTATCAATGTCTCCCTTATATCCATATACAATCATTAATGCCATAATTACCTCTTCTAATGCAGCATTTCCTGCTCTTTCTCCAAGGCCATTAACAGTTACTCCAACATGTGTAGCTCCACCTTCAAGTCCTGCTATAGCATTTGCAGTAGCCATACCAAAATCATTATGTGTATGCATTTCTATATTAAAATTAGTAGTCTCATAAAGCTCCTTAATTCTTTTTTGAATTTTAAAAGGCTCCATAATTCCTACAGTATCACAATATCTAAATCTATCTGCTCCAGCTTGTTTAGCTGCTTGAATGAATTCTATTAAAAAATCTTGATCAGCTCTTGACGCATCTTCTCCATTAACTGATACATAAAGTCCATTCTTTTTAGCAAACTCAACTGATTTAACCATATTTTCTAATACCCATTCTCTTGATGTTTTTAGTTTATGTTGAATGTGTATATCTGATACTGATATAGATACTGCTACTGCATCAACGCCACAGTCTATTGATTGTTCTATATCACCAATAACAGCTCTATTCCATGCCATTATGCTTGGCTTTAAATTTCTTTTAACAATTTCTTTTATTGCAGCCTTTTCATCTCCACCCATAGTAGGTATACCAACTTCTAATTGATCTACTCCAAGTTCACTTAACATTTCTGCAATTGCTATCTTTTCAGCATTAGCAAAAACTACGCCTGCTGTTTGCTCCCCATCTCTAAGAGTAGTATCAACTATATTAATTTCTTTATTGGTATTTATATTTTTAACTGACATTTTAACTCCCCCTTAATATTTGTTTATTACCTATTGCTTTTACTACTTAATTTTTATTTATTTATCATTATACACCATGTATACATATAATGGAATGATAATTTTCTTATTTTTGCAGCAAAGAGACCATTCTCCTTCAATATTTCTTGTCATATAAGGTAATTTATATGAAAAATTATAATTTATTGCAAGATTTTTTTGAAATTATTCATTTAATGAAATTACATAACAATGAGATTCATCGTGATTAAACTTAAAAATGTATGTACTATACTTTATTAAATTACTATGTTCATTTTACACGTATGCATATATCAACACTCTACTAAAATATATTTATTTATATAAAAAAAGCACTAAATGTAATGAAGATACTTTTTAGTATATTCATTCACATTTAATGCTTTTTTATTTAATTAGTTTTTAATTTTTGGCTCTGTTTTAAATGTGTGTTGATATATGCAATAGGTAAAGTGGCATTGTAATTGGACTTTGAGAATACTTAATGAGTCTTGTCTCATTTACTGCTTGTCTCAAT
>NZ_JAMQIF010000004.1:101130-106362 GCF_023845855.1 Clostridium sp. ZBS2 | reverse complement strand
CTTATGCATATATCAACACCCTGCTAAAACAGAGCCTAATTTTTTAATAATGTTTCTTATGACTTTCTAAATGAGATATTCTATCTGCTCTTTCTTGATACTTTCCTGGACCAAATCTCTCATCTAAACTTAAATATCCTGTTACTCTACTTACACCTTGTATATCAGTACTATCACAAGTTGGACATTTACTTTCGTTACTGTGTAAATAAGTTCCACAATCTTTACAATATCTTATATGGAAATTTACTCCCATATAACTTATATTAGTGTTTTTATATGCATAACTTATTATATCCTTAATAACATCTTCAGTTGGGAAATCATCAACTTCTATATAAGTTATATGTCCTCCATTACAAAGTTTATGATATGGAGCTTCTATATCAATTTTATCCTTAATTGATATGGCATGCCCTACTGGTACATGATAACTATTTGTATAGTATTCTTTATCAGTAATACCTTTTATCATTCCAAATGTTTTTTGATCTTGCTTTATAAATTTACCTGATAATCCTTCAGCAGGAGTTGCATAACAGCTCCAATTTAAACTATATTCTTCTGTTAATCTATCGCAATACTCTCTTATATGACCAATTATCTTTAATCCTAATTCTCTTGCTTCTTCAGTTTCTCCATGATGACTACCTATTAATGCTGTTAATGTCTCAGCAAGACCTATAAATCCGATACCCCAAGTTCCTTGTTTTAATATAGGTTCAATAGAATCTTCTGGCTTTAAATTTTCTGAACCCACCATTAAATTTTGACCTGCTATAAATGGTAAATCTTTAACCTTTAGATTCTTTAATACATTATATCTATGCAATAAAGATTCCTTAGATAAAGATAATCTAGCATCTAAAATTTTAAAGAACTTATCTACATCACCTTTGGCTTGTAATCCTATTCTAGGTAAATTAATTGTAGTAGGAGCTATATTTCCTCTTCCTTTACATCCTGGTTCTCCATTTACATTTTTCATAAGATAAGTTCTACATCCCATAGTAGCTGGAACATATCCTTTATCATAATATTCTTTATTGAAATCTGCATCAATGTTCATAAAAGTAGGATTCATTCTTTTAGCTGCTACTCTACAAGCTAATTTATATAAATAATAGTACGGATCATTTTCTTCTCTATTAACCCCTTCTTTTACTCTAAAAATTATGTTAGGGAAAATAGGTTGTTCTCCTTTACCTAATCCTCTTTCATATTCTAAAAGAAATACTTCACAAACTAATGCTGCATCATCATTAGTTGGTATTCCTATATTTACAGAACTAAAAGGTACTTGTGATCCAGCTCTACTATGCATAGTATTTAAATTATAAATAACACCTTGCATTGCTTGATGAACTCTTTTTCTTAAAGTTTTCTCTATAAGTCTGTTCATCTTTTCTTTTGGAATATCTAATTCTTCTAATTCTTTTTTTATCTCGTCTCTTGTTGGAGGAATAAAAACTGCCAAATCATTATCAAAGTCTGGATGAGATTGCCCCCCAAACATATCATTTTGAGTAGATTGTAATAATATGCATGATAATTCTGCAGCTGTCTCTATTCTCTTAGGTGCATTTATTGTTCCATATCCTGTATTAAAACCATTAATTAGAATTTCTTTAGTAGGTATATGAAGACAATTAGTAGTTAAATTATAACTATCTAAATCATGATAATAAAGATCACCTGTTTCGTGAGCTTTTGATAAATGTTTGGGCATAGTAGATAAATTATGCCATTTATTAGATTCAGAAGCTATTCTTAATAACTTAGAACTAAAATTGTTTCCTACATTCGCATTATCTCTATCAGTTTCAACACCTATTTTTTCTATTGCTTTCATTAAATCTGACTTTATGTCTCTTACTCTTGTTCTTTCTCTTCTATATGATGAATATGCAAAAGCTATATTTTTATCCTCTTCACCTAAAGCTTTCTCAACCAAATTTTGAATTGCTTCTACTGTAATTTTTTCTTTTTTCGTATCTTCTATATAAGTAATCACCTTTTGTACAGTTTCCAAAACTTGGCTTTCTCTTAAAGTAACCCCAATTTCTAGCGCAGCACCTTTAATCGCTTGAGAAATCTTCTCTCCGTTAAACTCAACCGTTCTTCCATCTCTTTTTACAACATATAGCATTTTGCTTACCTCCACAACACAATATATAGTACTTTAATAATACTGTACTATTATACTTGATTAAATATGCGTTAGCAATACCGTTAATGTTTAGTTTTATTGGTGATATTTTTTAATTATTAGTGAATATATCTTTTTATCTCTATATTTGGTTAAATTTTAAGGTTGTTTTCAATTTGACTTCTTATAATTAACATTATACAAGAACTTATCACTATTGATAACTATANNTATAGTTATCAATAGTGATATAATTAATAAATAGAATATATTACTAGGAGGAATTTTTAGTGGATAAAATTGCATTACTAACTGACAGTGCATCCGATATATGTACTGAGGACCTAAATAAATATAATATAAAATTATTACCTTTTAAAATTATCTTTTCTGATAAAGAATATGATGATAAATTGGAAATAACTTCTGATGTTCTTTATGAATTACTTCCTAGAGAAATTCCAAAAACATCATTACCAAGTATCGAAAGACTTAACAACACTCTTAATCAATTAATTGCTGAAGGATATACACATGCAATTATAGTAACATTATCAAGTGAATTTTCAGGAACATATAATTCAATGAGATTAGCATGTGAAAGCTTTGAAGGTATAGAAACCTTTGTATATGATTCAAAAAGTTTAAGTATGGCAGAAGGTGTAATAGTATTAGAAGCCGCAAAACTTATTGAAGAAGGAAAATCATTTGATGAGATAGTAAAGATAATTCCTAAACTAAGATCTAATATAGATATATATTTTACTATAGATACTTTAGAATATCTAAAAAAAGGTGGAAGAATAGGTAGAGTTGCTGGAACTATCGGGGACGTTCTTAACTTAAAGCCTGTTATAACAATAGATAACAATGGTTGCTTCCATACTTACTGTAAAGCTCGTGGTAAAAAGCAATCTGCATCAAAATTATTAAAAGTCGCTAAATCTTATACCGAGAATAATAAATGTAAATTCTGGGTTATGGATGGTAATGCACTGGATGATGCAAAAGCATTATGTGAAAATATTAAGAGTTTAAATAATGTAATAGAATGTAATTTAGGGTATAGTATAGGACCTGCACTTGGAGTTCATACTGGACCTGGTCTTTTTGGATTCATTGTTGAAAAGGTAGATTAATATGTCTGACTTTAATTTTTCTCATATAGATGATATAAAAAATGAAGAAAAAAGATTATACCAAGAATATAAGAGTAAAATTTCTGAATTAAAAAAAGTTAAGAAAGAAAAGGAAGCTGTAGGGCAAGTATTTACCAAAGGTCTTTTGCCTATATATGTTTTATATATATTATCATTAAATCCCACAAACGGAAATGAAATTTCAAATCAAATAGGTATAAGAACTAATAACAAATGGATTCCTAGTACTGGTGGAATATACCCCCTACTAAAAAAGTTAGAAAAAGAAGCTCTTATTGTTGGAATATGGGATGATCCCAATAAAAAATTTCAAAAAATATATCATTTAACTCCAAAAGGAAAAATAGAATATGAACATAAGAAAAAACTTCTAAAACCTAAAATCGAAGAATCCTTAGAAGTATTTAAAATAATTTATAATGACCTTTACTAATTTTGTGCCTTGTTTTAAAATAGTTTATATTTTAAAGCAAGGCACTTTTTAGTTAAACTATACTTTTACAGAGTGTTTATATCTATATAAGAACAGCTGGAAAGAGTAATTAAATTTAACATCACAAAATTCCTTAATTCTATTAATGTATATTTATTTAAATAATACTAAAAATACTATTAAAGGATGGTGTTAATTTATGAAAGGCTTTATTATTGATTCAACTTATAAAGAAGATATTGTAATAGATAAAAATAATATTAATTCTACAGTGCCATGTAATAATATTCCTAATAATTCATTAAATGGTTCTAAAATCCATTTAAATGATGTTTCATCAAGTTATATCACTCATTATAATAAAGACAATAAATATAACCCATATAACGTAGTTGACTACCTATAGTTATATGGGTAAAATAAATATATATTATAGTGCTAGGGGAGCCTTTGTGCTGAGATTTGATTTATTTCATAAACCCTCGGAACCTGATCCAGTTAATTCTGGCGTAGGAAAGTATAACCGCTTAATATATATTTATTATACTAATAAACACTAAAAGTCTTTTAGTATATTTTATTGTTCTATTTGAATAATAAAAATTTATATTTATTGGTTAACAATCTCCTAAGCACAATTAAGGAGGTTTTTTTTATGAATATTTTTAACGATTGGGCGAAACAAATTTCGAAATTGTACAGTCATTTGCCCGAAAATGTACAAACTATTATTTCTAATCCATTATCACTTATTACTTTATTAGGGTGTATTGCTATACTAGTTGTATTAGTAAAAGCAAAAAAAATTAAATTTACACCTCAATTAATTGCTAGAATCGGTATAGCCTTAGCATTGGCAACAATTCTAAAAATTCTTAGAATTTATCATTTTCCACAAGGCGGAAGTATAACCTTTGGTAGTATGGTTCCTATTTTGCTAATTGCATTTATGTATGGACCACAAGTTGGATTCCTAACTGGATTCCTTTATGGAATGATCACTTTAGTTATGGATCCTTATATTCTACATCCTGTTCAAGTATTATTTGATTATCCATTACCATTCCTATGTTTAGGTATCGCTGGATTTTTTCCAAATAAAAAGTATTTAGGCGTAACACTCGCAGTGTTAGGCAGGTTTATATGCCACTTTATATCTGGAGTTGCTTTCTTTGGATCTTTTGCACCTGAAGGAATGTCTCCAGCATTATATTCTCTATCAGTAAATGCTCCTATAATCGGAATAGAAGGAGTCATTTGTTTAGTTATAGTTGCTGCTCTTCCTATGGCAAGAATAATTTCAGTCGTATCAGATAATAATAGAGTAACAACATAGATTAAATATTATAACAATATATTTTTCATTTTTATAATAGGCTATGTTTTAGCAGAGTGTTGATATATGCATAAGCAAAGTGGACTGAGTAAATTAAATTCTGTAATATATAATACTAAATGTGATTAATAGATATAAAAAAATGTGGTGTTAA
>NZ_JAMQIF010000004.1:0-101121 GCF_023845855.1 Clostridium sp. ZBS2 | reverse complement strand
TTAACACCACATTTTTTTATTCTACTGAGATTGCATTAACCGGACAACTTGTTTCTGCTTCTTTTGCAGAATCTTGGTATGCACTTGGTACCTCTTCAACTATAGAACCAGCTTTTCCATCGTCTTGCATATCAAAACATTCTGGACATATTGATGGGCATAAGCCACATCCTATACAAGTATCTTTATCTACTTTTGCTTTCAAAAAACTCACCCTTTCATTATAAAATTACATTTATAGTATTTCCATAAGAAAGATGAGTTATGTATATTAATATAAAGCTTCAAATATTAATGAATATAAATCATTATCTATAACGTAAGCTTCTGCTTTACCTTTTTCTAGAGCCTCTGTTAACTCTACATTTATAGGTAATTCACCTATTAAAGGTAATCCTAAATATTCTGCATGTTCATCAGAAGATTTTGTACTAAATACTCTTATCTTCTTATCGCAGTCTGGGCAAGTAATATATGCCATATTTTCAACTACGCCTCTAATTTTTATTCCTATCTTTTGAGCCATTATAACTAGCTTTTTAACAATCATTGATACCATGTCTTGTGGAGTTGATACTATTATTACCTCAGTAATAGGGAATTCTTGCATTACTGTAAGAGCTATATCACCAGTTCCTGGTGGCATATCTATAAGTAAATAATCTAATTCTTCCCAATTAGTTTCCATAAACATTTGCTTTAATACTCCTGTAATTACAGGTCCTCTCCATATAACTGGATCTTCTTCAACTGCTGTTAAAAGATTCATAGATATAACTTTTATTCCTGAATCAGTAATTACAGGTTCAAACTTTACCATATCATTTTCTAATGGAATTATCTTTCCTCTTTTTTCATTAATGCCAAAAAATCTAGGCATAGATGGTCCTGTTATATCTGCATCTAAAACTCCTACTTTATATCCTTTTTTAGCTAAAGTAGTTGCCATTATTCCTGTAACGGTAGACTTTCCTACTCCACCTTTTCCACTAATAACGCCTATTACATTTTTAATTTTTCCATATGTAGGTATGATTTTAGGTATAGAATTTTCACATCCTTGACCTTTTGATCCACATGAATCTTTACTTGGACAATTGTCACAGCTTCCCATTATTTGTTCCTCCTCTTACCACTCATTTGGCATTTTATTCACTTCTCCAATATCGATATCCCAATTTCTAAAATTATATTCTGCTGATATATAATAAGTATTGAAAACTTTATCCTTTTTATTATCAACGGTAATCATAGTTTTAAAAATGGTACTATTATATCCTCTGTTTTTAACTTTAATTATTGTATCAAATTCATTAGAATTGTTTTTAACAAGTTTAGCATTTGGAATGACTTTATCAATATTTTTTTCAAATTGTTTCAAATCTGTTGAAAGTATGTATTTTAAACAATCAATATCACCACTTATATCTATTCCTACTTTATTAGAAGCATCTATTTTAGATTTTTCAGATTCCAATACTGCTAAAATAGTTTGATAATATACATATTCAAAATTTCTTGGTTTTCTTACAAAAGATAAGTTTTGTATTATTGTATCATCTAAACGGTTTGAAATTGAAAAACATTCTTCATCATTAAAGAAATTTCCTTTTCCTCTTTCATCAGCACCAACTATATAGTCATACTTTTTAACCTCATCTCCCATGCAAATTTCAAAATAATAATCTGCATCTAATGAGCTTCGTTCAGATACTTTTTTACCATTTGACAATAATTTGTACATATCATTTATTGCATTAGGCTCAGTAATTATAAATCTAAATCCAGTATCTCTAGCACTTTGAATTACAATTTTATCCACTTTGCTTTGATTTACATATTCGAAATTATTGTTTTTAATCCCTAGTGTGATGGCTAATTTATCGTAAGTACTGCATCCAACCAAAATAGAAGTAATAGTAATTAGAGTTAGAAGCAATATAAAAATTTTTTTCTTAAACAACTTATTTCTTCGCTCCCTTAAAAAATTTATGAAAATTAAAAATAGCTAATCCAAGAATTAATGTAAATACAGCTATAAATTGAGATGTTGATAATAACCCAACATTCCCCCTTGGATCATTTCTAAAAAATTCTACCATAAATCTTCCTATACTATATATTATCAAGTACATAGAAACTACTTTACCTGATTTCTTTTCTTTTTTAGAATAATATAACAAGAAAAATCCTAGTAAAAAATCAAAAATTGATGAGTAAATTTGAGTTGGATGTACATGAATACCTGCTGGTGCAAGTGAATTTATTGGAAACTCTACCCCTATTGGAAGATTAGTTTCTTTTCCATAACAGCATCCAGCTAAAAAACATCCTATACGTCCAAATCCTTGTGCAATAGCTAACCCTGGTGCAACTAAATCTAAAATCTTAAGTACTTTCCAGTTCTTACTTTTACAATATAAATATATTGTTAATGCACCCAGTATTAATGCTCCATACACAACAAATCCATAACCAAAATTCAACAATATACTTGGATCTTCTAATATACTTTTAAATTCAGTTACAATAAAAAGTAGTTTACCCCCTACTACTCCTCCGATTACAGTTAAAATAATTAGATTTAATAAGGAATCTTCATCATATCCTTTTTCTCTTCCTTTTTTTAAAAGCAAAGATGCTGCCACAAGTATTCCTATAGCAATCATTAAACCGTAACTTTTTATTTCTAGACCAAACGCCTTAAATAAAATTATTTTCATGCGTATCTCCTTAAAATATTTAAGTATCATAGATGAATTCTTAATCCCTCCATGATACTTAAATTATAATACTTATACATATTAATATCAAATTTTATTAACTTTGTATGTTTATCCTAGATATTATAGTATTAAAAACAGTTTTTACATTTTCCTTATAATCGTCTTCTTTTACATTAAATAAAACTTTTATAATTTTACCATCATTACTATTTAAATAATAACAACTATTTTCAAATGTATAACCCTTTTTTACTTTAGTTTTATATTGAGATAAAACTCCTGATGTTTCTTCTAATTTAAAAGGCATTATTTGCTCATTTTTATATGATAAAGGTAAATTTTTCAAGTCACTTTCTGCAAAATTCCCAAGATCAATTTGAGTATTTATAACCTCTAAGTATCCAGTGATTTTATCATTTTTATCTTTAAAATTTGCCTTATAACTAATATACTGTCCTTGGCTTTCCTTTTCCGATACGCTCCATTCACTTGGTAATGAAAATATATATCTTCCCTCATCAAAATTATAATCCTTAAATTCGTTTATCCCATTTTCTACAAGAGCAACTTCTGTAAATGTTTCTTTAAAAAACGATTGTGTTACACCTAACACTATCATTAATGAAAGTAAAATGGACAATATTAGTATTTGCTTTTTATTCATATTGCCTCTTCTACTTCATAGGAACTACAACTGTTGAGTTTTGGAAATCATAGAACATAAGCCAATAGCCAGAGCTTCTAGTATCGTTATGTGCCCATGTAACATATCCTGTTTTGCCCTCATATGGTTGTTCTGAAAGATCTTTACTTCCTGGTATTGCATAAACAATATGAGTCAATTCTCCTACAGAATTACACTTATATCCTAATAGAAAATACTTAGTTTTACTTATATAAGGATAATAATTTAACATCGGATAATATACTAATGTATATTTGTTGTAATCTGATATATTAAATAAATCATCAATTCTATTTATAGGTACCTTATACCATTTACAATTTTTAATACCATCTAATCCTTCATGATATTCTTCAAATCCTTGTGCAATTTTTTCAAAGTATTCACCAATTTTGCCTTTTATATTAAAGCTATTTGATGACTCCATCTTTAACTTTTCAATATCTTTTTCATATTGTTCAAAATCAGCACCATCAATTCTAGTATTTTCTTCTATTCTTCTGTGATTTACTGTCTTTGTACAATAAGATTCGTCATTTAACTCATCAATAATTTTTTTGCATTTTTCAGTTTCGCTAAAATTATATTTATCTTTCTTTGTTTTCTCTTCTTCATTCTTCTTTTCTTTTTTATATTCTTTTTTATGTTCTTCTTTTACTACTTCACACTTATCCTTGCATTTTTCTTCACACTTTTCTTCACATTTCTTTTCACATTTTTCTTCACAGACATCTTCACATTTCTTTTCGCATTTTTCTTCACAGACATCTTCGCATTTCTTTTCGCATTTTTCTTTGTATTTCTTTTCGCACTTATCTTCACAGGCATCTTCACATTTTTCTTTGTACTTCTTATTTTTATTGCGATTATCATCTTCGTTGCATTCAAAATCCATATCTATATTTATCTTATCAGAATTGTTTATAGACTCTTTCTTTTCACTACCTTTATCTTTCATATTTGAGGTAGTATCTGATTTTATAGATACTTTACTTCCAGTATCTTCTGGTTTTATAATTGTTTTACTTCTAGTATCATTGGTAGTTATTTTCTCTGAAGCATCATCTTCTTTTGCAACTTTAAGCTTTTTCCAATTTTCTTTTGGTTCTTCTCCATTTATGAAGCCATACATCATAAATGCAACTTCTCCTGAATTTGCTTTACAAATAGCAGCGCCATTTATTTTTTCATAAGATATGCCTAAACCAGCTATGTTATTTATATAGTATTCTTTACTTGTATCTCCTTTTCCAACATCATTTATTTTTAGAGACCCCAAATCAATTAATTGTTTCATGTCCTTTTTACAACAGATAAGTACTACGGAATAATCTTCTTCTTGTTTCAGATTTTGAGCATAAAAAGATATTTTACACTTATCTCCCTTTGCTTCCACTTTAGCATATCCAGACAAAGCTTTTTCGGTAGACTCTGAGTTGATTTTTTCATCTTGCTGTAAAATTATAAAATTTCTATATAATTTATTATGTGCCACTACCATAATCCCTCCACATATATTTATTCAATAAAGTATATGCTTTTATTGATAGATTATGATTAAATACTATAATGCTAGATCGTCTTTTAATTAAATATTTATATTTATCTATGAGCTTTTATACTCAAAAATCAACACTAATTTTAAATTAAATATATAATTTAATTATTTTTTCTAAGATCATATATGCTATCTGCTAAAGCTGCAAATTCTTCAATAGTTAATGTTTCCGCTCTTCTTTTCGGATCTATATTGCAAGAATCAAAAGCTTTTTGTAAATTTTCTTTCGAAAGACCTATTAACTTAGTAGCATTCCACAAAGTTTTTCTTCTCATATTAAAACCTGATCTAACTATATCAAATAAAAGTTTTTTATCTTGTACGTTAACTCTTGGTTCATTTAATCTGTCTAATCTTATAACTATAGAATCAACCTTAGGTCTTGGCATAAAACTTTCTGGTGATACTTTTCTTATAATTTTAGTATTACAATAATACTGAACCAAAACAGATAATGCTCCGTATTCTTTACAATTAGGTTCCGCATTTATTCTTTCAGCCACTTCTTTTTGTATCATTATAGTTAAAGATTCAAACTTATGATTTTCCTTAAGTAACTTTACTATTATAGGTGTTGTAACATAATAAGGAAGGTTTGCAACTAGTTTAACATGTTCTTCATCTTTCATTATTTCATTAAAGTCTACTTTTAAAGCATCATTATGTATTAATTCAAATTTATCATATTCACCTAATTCTTGTTGTAAAATAGGAATCAAGTCATTATCTAATTCTATACAAGTTACTCTCTTAGCTTTTTGCAATAACTTAGCTGTTAAAGTACCTACTCCCGGACCTATTTCTATAACAAAATCATTTTCATTAACGTCTGCTCCATCTACTATATCTCTAAGAACAGAATCATCTAATAAAAAGTTTTGACCTAAACTTTTTGAAAACCTAAAATTATATTTTTTAACTAATTCTTTAGTTTTTATATCCATTAAATCCATCTATTTTATCCCTACTTCCAATTGTTTTTCTATTTTTTCTATAGCGTCTGCAAATTCCTCTTTTGTTATTCCATAATTATTTAATCTAGAAATCATTTGAGCTGTATTACAATATCCTATACCTAAAATTTTACCAAGCATACTTCTTCTTACTTTAGATGTTGAGTCATTTGTTAATTTAAAGTAAAACATATCTTGCATAGTAAAAAAGTTTCTTTTTTCCTCAACAGTTATTTTAGCTGTTTCGAGTGCTTTTAATATTACTTCAGGACAAGCATTTTCCACCCCTATATCTCCATCTTTAAGACCATCTTCTTTAGAAATATACGCATGCTTTATTCCTTCTACTCTTTTAGAAATAATTCTTCTTATCTTTTCACCAGCAAAATCTGGATCAGTAAGAACTATTACACCTTTTCTCTTTTGAGCTTCTTTTATTCTCTCTATAACCTTAGCATTTATTCCAAATCCACCTACTGCTATTATTTCAGCATCTAATGCTTTTTTAACAGCATCAACATCGTCTCTTCCTTCAACCACAATTACTTCTTTAATCAATCTTATACTTCCTTTCATTACTGCATGATTAATATACCTACTAATAATAGTATATCAAACTTCAAATTATTTAAATAAAAAAAAGAGATAACTAACATGTTATCTCCTAAAAATCAACTACCATTCTCCTGGATAAGCTACTATGAATAAATTGACGGGTCTTCTTCCCCATTTTATACATTCATTTGATGAATCTAAGTATAAATCAATTATATTTCCTTTTATTGCACCACCAGTATCAGCTGCAATGGCGTATCCATATCCTTCAACATAAACTTTACTTCCTAAAGGAATAACTGATGGGTCAACAGCGATTGTACTTAATCCATTAGAATTTCTAACAGGTCTTCTGCCTGTAGCTGTAGTACTATGTCCACTATATGCAGTTGCAACAACAGATAATTTTTTCTTATATGCTATATTACCTGCTCCCCTACTTGCATATACATTGCCTGTCCCTTTTACAACAATCTTATTTACAGGTTCAGCAATAACTTTAGTACTTTTTACTTCTTTAGAAATCTCTTGACCATCTTTAATAATAACTTTATATGTTATTTGTTTTTCTCCATTAGTTCCTTCACTCTTAACTTGTTGAACGCTACTATCAAGACTTGAATCTTTTTGTACCACTGTATCGAAGTTTATTTTTTCCTTTTCTACAATGTCTTTAGTCTCTACCTTAACAATCTTAACGTCTAAGTTTTGTTCTATTCCTGTATCTAAAGAAGGTAATACTTCATCTGTTCCTTCTTCAAATTCTACACCTTGCTCTTTTAGTACGTCTGATTCTGTTTGTAGCATATCTCCAATAGTATCTTCTGCTGTTTCTAATGTTACAACTTTATCACTAAAAGTAATATTTACTGGAATAGCTTTCTTAATTGTAATTAATTCTTTTTCAGATACTCTAGAATCCAATGATGGTTCTACCTTATCTTTTTCTGCCAATTCTATTCCATTATCTTGTAACACATCTTTCACAGTCCATTTATACGTGACAAAATTTTCTTCTTTTCCGTCTATACTTATAGTAAGTGTTTTCCTTACACTCATTAATGTCGCTGTAATAACAATCGCCACAGCAATTGTTGTTATTATGATTTTTGCCTTCGGACCGTTAGAAAAACTTTTCTTAAAATAATCTTTTAATTTTTCTACCATTGATTTCCCTCCTTTGGCAAGAGCGTATACTGAATTATATCCTAAAGACTTAATCTTGTCAAATTTGATAATCTCTTGCACCTTATAAACCCCTGTAATAATGCACTTTTGCATAATTTTTTTAAAATAATTAAATATAATAATTATAATAGCGATATTTATGGGTTTTTTATATCAATGTTATTGAATCAAAAAATTATAAATTGTTTATGAATTATTTTAGAAATTAAGTGAAAAACAAAATTATTTTTCTAAAATATTACAATTAATATTTTACCTTATTTTTCCTTTTTAATCAAGCTATAAAAATTCTCATTAAATCTCATATTCAATTCATATGGATCGATTTCTCTTATATGAGCTATTTTTTTTATTATATATTCTATATAGTCTGATTTGTTTCTTTTTCCTCTATTAGGCTCCGGCGCCATATACGGACAATCAGTTTCTACCAACATTTTATTTAACGGTATTTCCTTTGCAACCTCAACAACTTTTTTTGCATTTTTAAATGTTACAACACCTGTAAATCCTATATAATACCCTAACTTAATACATTCCTTTGCAAATTCAACACTTCCAGAAAAGCAATGTACAACACCTGTTACATCTGGAAATTCTTTTATTATTTCTAATGTATCTTGATGCGCATCTCTGTCATGAATTATTACTGGCAAATTAAGTTCTTTAGCTAAATTCATTTGCTTTCTAAATACTTCCTTTTGAATTTCTTTTGATGGGTTTTCATCCCAATAATAATCTAATCCAATTTCTCCTATAGCTACTATTTTGTCATTAGATTTTATATATTCTTTAATTTCATCTAACGTATTATCTTTAAATTCATTGGCATTTTCAGGATGTATTCCTAATGCTCCATATATAAAATCATACTCCTTAGTCAATTCATAAGTAGTTTTTAAGCTATTATAAGATGCTGCACAATTTAAGACTCTAACCACACCATTTTTTTGAATTTCCTCTAATACTTCTTTACGATCATTTTCAAAAGATTCATCATCATAGTGAGCATGACTATCTATTATTTTAAATATTTTTTCCATAACAGCATATCCTTTCAAATATTGAATATATCTCTTCCTTAATTTACTTTCAAATATTCAATGTTAAATTTTAAATTAATTTTAAATTGTCACAGATTTGACATATTCAAATAGTATATTTAAATTGTAAAGTAGTTAAAGCATTATTATTTACCCCTTTTAACCATTATATATTAATGGTTACGGAACACCTCACCCCCTAAATGAGGTGTTCCTTTTATTTTATATTTATCTAACTATACTTCCGCTTAAAATTTCACCTGGATCTACAATCTTTAATTCACTATCATCATCAGGTGCTGCACATAAAATCATACCTTGCGACAATTCTCCTCTAAGTTTTACAGGTTTTAAATTTGCAACTAAAACTACATTTTTACCTATTAATTCTTCTGGTTTGTAGTATTTAGCAATTCCTGACACCACTTGTCTTTCTTCGCCACCTAAATCAACCTTTAATTTTAAAAGTTTTTTAGCACCCTTTATTGGTTCACATGCTAATACCTTAACAACTCTTAAATCCACTTTTTCAAAATCATCAATTGTGATTTCTTCTTTTATAGGAGTTATTTCTCTTTTAGCTGGTGCTTGTGCTGCCTTTAATGCTTCTAACTCTTCAAGTTTCTTTTCTACATCTATTCTTGGGAATAAGTTTTCGCCTTTAACTACCTTAGTTCCAGCTTTTATTCCATCAAATGACTTTAAAGATTCCCATGATATTTCAGAAGTATTAATTTGTTCATTAATCTTCTTAGCTGTATCTGGTAAGAATGATGAAATCATTACTGAAGCAAATCTTAAACTTTCAATTAAGTTGTAAAGTACTGTTCCTAATCTAGACTTCTTACTTTCATCTTTAGCTAAAATCCAAGGAGTTGTTTCATCTATATACTTATTAGCTCTGCCTATTAATTCAAATATATGCTCTAGTGCTAAAGGAATGTTTAATTCATCAATAGCTTCTTGAACTTTGTTTGGAGCAGCTAATGCTAAGTTTATTAATTCTTCATCAAATTCTCCACTTTCAGCTTGTGGTTGAATTTCTCCTCCGAAGTATTTTTCAATCATTGCGACACTTCTTGATAAAAGGTTACCTAAATCGTTACAAAGATCTGAATTTATCTTTTTTATGAATATTTCATTGTTAAATAGACCATCTGCGCCAAATGGAATTTCTCTTAATAAGTAATATCTTACTGGATCTACTCCAAATTCGTTAACTAATACAACTGGATCTACAACATTACCTTTAGATTTTGACATCTTTCCACCATCAACAAGTAACCATCCATGACCAAATACTTGTTTTGGAAGTGGTAAATCTAATGCCATTAACATTATTGGCCAATATATTGTATGGAATCTTAATATATCTTTTCCTATTAAATGTACATCTGCTGGCCAGAATTTATCATATAATTCTTTATTATCTTGACCATATCCAAGTGCAGTAATATAGTTTGATAATGCATCTATCCATACATAAACAACATGGTTTTCATCAAATGTTACTGGAACACCCCAATCAAAGCTAGTTCTTGAAACACATAAGTCTTGAAGACCTGGTCTTAAGAAATTGTTTAACATTTCATTTTTTCTTGATTCTGGTTGAATGAAGTTTGGATTTTCTTCTATATACTTAATTAATCTATCAGCATATTTGCTCATCTTAAAGAAGTAAGCTTCTTCTTTTGATTTTTCAACTGGTCTGCCACAATCAGGACAATTTCCATTTACTAATTGAGTATCTGTCCAGAATGATTCACATGGAGTACAATACCAACCTTCATAAGAACTCTTATAAATATCCCCTTGATCATGTAATTTTTTAAATATATCTTGAACTGCTTTTACATGATAATCATCTGTAGTTCTAATAAATTTATCATAGCTTACATTCATCATGCTCCAAAGATCTTTAATACCTGCTACAATCTCATCTACATGTTCTATTGGAGTAATTCCTTTTTCTTCTGCTATTCTTTGGATTTTTTGACCATGCTCATCAGTACCTGTTAAGAACATTACATCATATCCTGTTAATCTTTTAAATCTTGCTAACGCATCAGCAGCTACTGTAGTATAAGTATTTCCTATATGTAGCTTCGTTGATGGGTAATAAATTGGTGTAGTTATATAATATGGTTTTTTACAATCTTTGCACATTTTAAATAATCCTCCTTATTTTAAACAATACTCTAGGTATTGTTTTTAGCATTTTTAATATAGTGTTGATATTTTAATAAAGTAGCTGAACCATGCTTTAATGTACAATACAATTAGCAGCTTATAATAGACAATTGTTATAAATCAAAAAAGTCTCTATATAGGTATATTAAACCTATATAGAGACGTATATACGTGTTACCACTCTACTTTTTATTTATTTCACAATAAATAACTCAATAGGTGACTATCATCACCTTGCATTATAACGGATGCTGCCGTAAATTCCTTAACAAATATTGCTCGGGAAATATGCTCCGAGGCCATCTTCATGAAAATTTCTTCTGCTAACTTTCACCATACATTAGCTCTCTTTAAAAATTCCTTTTCATTACTCTTCTCTTCATAGCATTTATATACTTATTATAATAGAATAAATATATTTTCCTGTCAAATAAAAAGCTGCATTATATTAAGTTTTTAACTTAATACAATACAGCTACTTTATATATTAAGAAATCTTATTCAAAGACATAGGTTTAAGTACTTCTTTAATTTCTGATAAAGATTTATCCATACTAGCTTCAACAGCTGCAGTAATTGCACCTTCTACTAAAGGAGCATCTATAATTTCTACATTTTCTCTAATGTTATCATCTAAAAATTCTATAGCCATTTCCGTGTTCATAAATGCACTACCTAAGTCAAATAATACAAGTACACCATTATCACTATAAACAGACTCTATTGCACTAGTTATCTTAGAAATATCTGTGCCTATTCTTCCATCACTAGTTCCACCTGCATCTACAATTGAAACTTCTGGCGCCATTTGAAGTGCAACTTCTCTAACACCTTTTGCTATAAAATTACTATGTGAAACAATTACTATACCAACCATAATTAATTCTCCTCTTTAGTTAATTCTTCTACTATAGTATTTAAGATTAAATACATTGAAGTAGCTCCTGCATCGATATGTCCTATACTTCTTTCTCCTACATAACTCGCTCTACCTTTAGTTGCAACTATATCTTTAGTATGTTCCATACCATTTTTAGCTGCCTCTTTAATTTCAAGTAATACTTCTTTAACAGATTTATTTTCTCCAATAGACTTTTTAGCTGCTTCAATTGATGGTGATAAAGTATCAATCATTGTTTTTTCCCCTTCTTGACCTTTACCTCTCATCTTTATTCCACCTAAAGCCTCTTCTAAAACTTTGATAAAATCATTTATGTCCATTTCACTTTTTTTATTGACTACCATAGCAGCTTTCATAAAAGCAGTTCCATATAACGGACCCGAAGCTCCTCCTACATTAGACACTAAAGCCATACCAGAGTTTTTAAATATATTTCCCAAATCATCTTCAGGTAAATCTTTTATTTTTTCAATAACAGCTTTAAAACCTTTGTTCATATTTAGACCATGATCACCATCGCCTATTGCTGCATCTAATTCACTTAAATATAATTTATTTTCTTCTATAACTTTTTCTACTTTTATTAGAATGTCTTTTACTTCCTTTACTGTTACCATAATTAACCCTCCTCTAATATGATGATACTAAATAACCTTAAATCCTGGAGTATCAGCTTTTGCATCAAGTAATTCTTTAAGTTCACTATCAAGTTTTAGTACTGAAACAGAACATCCTGCCATTTCTAGTGAAGTCATAAATTCTCCAACAAAAGTTTTATGAATACTTATTCCTTTATCTTTCAATAATTGATTTATTTTTTTATTTACAATATATAATTCCATATAAGGTGTTGATCCTAATCCATTTATCATAACAGCTACTTCATCACCACTTGAAATTTCTATATCTTCTAGAATTTTACCTAATAAATGTTCTGCAACCTGATCTGCAGTTGATATTTTTTCTCTATGAGTTCCTGGTTCTCCATGAATACCCATACCAATTTCTATTTCATCTTCTCCTAAAGTGAAGTTAGCTTTACCTGCTGCTGGTACTATACAAGATGATAAAGACATTCCCATACTTCTAACGTTTTCAATTACCTTTTCAGCAACACTTTTTACTTCTTCTAAATTTCCACCAGCTTCAGCCTTAGCTCCAGATAATTTATGAACAAATACTGTTCCTGCAATACCTCTTCTTCCAGCTGTATATAAACTGTTTTCAACTGCTACATCATCATTAACTATAACTTGTTCTACCTTTATACCTTCCATTTCAGCCATTTCCTTTGCCATTTCAAAGTTCATAACATCTCCAGTATAATTTTTTATAACAAGAAGAACTCCATTTCCATTGTCAGTTGCTTTAATTGCTTCATACACTTGATCAGGAGTAGGTGATGTAAATACTTCTCCACAAACTGCGCCATCTAACATTCCGAAGCCAACATATCCTCCATGTGCTGGCTCATGTCCACTACCGCCACCACTAACTATTGCGACTTTATTTTCTGTTTTTTCACTTCTTACTAATACATTAGCATTATCCAATTTTTTTAAATACTCTGGATGTGCTGCCACAATACCTTCTAACATATCTGATAAAACATTATCTGGATTATTTATTAACTTCTTCATTATTAAACGCCTCCTAAATATATAATTTTAGGCCTTGCTAGAATTTATCCAGCAAGACCTTTGATTTTATTTTAACTTTATAATAATAGCTATTTAATTAAACAATTGCTTGCCATAAGAAAGCACCGATTAAACCACCAACTATTGGAGCTACTACTGGAATCCAAGAATATCCCCAGTCTGAATCTCTTTTGTCTGGTATAGGTAAAATAGCATGTGCTATTCTTGGTGATAAATCTCTACAAGGGTTAATTGCATATCCTGTAGGACCACCTAAACTTAAACCTATTACAAAGATTAATCCACCAACACATAATGTGTTAAGTCCTGGTGCCATTTGAACAGCGCCTAATCCTAATATACCAAATACTAACATGAATGTTCCAATAAGCTCACCCATGAAGTTTATTCCAGTATTTCTTATTACTGGAGCTGTACAAAATACTGCTAATTTGCCATCTTTGTCATCAGTTGCTTTAAATTGATCATAGTACATAATAAATACTAATATAGCTCCTAGGAAAGCTCCTAAGAATTCACCTGCAAAATATTCTGGAACCACTGACCATGGAATAGTTCCGATTGCAGCAAGTGCTACTGTTAATGCTGGATTAAAGTGAGCTCCACTGTATCCTCCAAACATTAATGCTGGAATAGCAACAGCTAGTGCCCAACCAGTTGTAATAACTATCCAACCTGCTCCTGTACCCTTTGAATCCTTTAAAACAACGTTTGCAACAACGCCATCTCCTAGAAGGATAAGTAACATTGACCCGATTAATTCAGCCATAAAAATTGACATAAATAATACCTCCCATTTTATAAATTATTTATTTACACTTATATTAGTAGCAATAATCATGCCAAAATATTCTAATTGTTACATTTAGGACAAACAGTACCTTTACACAATATTTCATCATTATATACATTGGTGTTTTTTCATAATATTGGTCAAAATTCCCAAGTGAAAACGTTTATATTGCGCTTTTTTACCAATAAATTATATTTTTTGCACTTATATTTATTCCAATAATCTGTATTTAAAATCTATTAATCGCACTTATTTCATATCATTAAAACTTTTTCTAACTAATACACTGCTAATATTATAACCTATCAATACTTTTATAGAAGATTTATTCTGAAATTGTTACAATATCTTTACAATTTTAATACATTTATGGTTCACAGATATAAATTTATTTTCTTCTCCAATTAACTGTTTTTTCTATTCCAAATTCCTTAGCCTTTGCTGCTATTGTCTTATGATTTAACCCTAATATTTTACCTGCTGCATTAAAACTACCATACTTTCTCAATGCTTTTTCTATTATCATCTTTTCATATGTTTTCATTGGCAATACTTCATCTAATTCTTGAATCGTATTTAAAATTTCATTTTTAGAAGATCCTCTAAAATCGTTCTCAGTAAATATTTTAATATTATTTTTACTTTCTTTTTGTGTTGCTTCATTTATATACAAAGGTATATCTTTTATAGTAATAATTTCACTTTCATTTAAAGCTAATATTCTTTCTATTACATTTTCTAACTCTCTGACATTACCATTCCATGAATAATTCATAAATATATTAATTACATCTTTTGAAAATTGCTTATGTTCTCCTGTTTTTTGAAATTTATTAATAAAATGATTAACTAACATAGGAATATCCTCTGATCTATCCTTTAAGCAAGGAATTAATACTGGAATAACATTTAATCTATAATATAAATCTTCTCTAAATTCACCTGACTTAACCATTTCTTCTAAATTTCTGTGTGTTGCTGCTATAACTCTAACATCCACCTTTATAGTTTCTTCCCCACCAACTCTTTGAAATTCTTTATATTGCAATACTCTTAAAATTTTAGCTTGAGTATTTTTATCCATTTCACCTATTTCATCAAGAAATATAGTTCCATTGTTCGCTAATTCAAATTTCCCTAATTTTCTTTTTATAGCACCAGTAAATGAACCTTTTTCATGTCCAAATAATTCACTTTCTATTAAATTTTCTGGTATAGCTGCACAATTAACGCGTACAAATGGGCCTTTTTTGCGATTACTTGCATTATGAATTCCTTCTGCAATCAATTCTTTACCAGTACCACTTTCCCCTCTGATAAGTACTGTTGCAGAACTTTTAGCTGATTTAGTCGCTAAATTTAATATATCTAAAATTTTATTACTTTTTCCTATAAATTTATTAAATGCCTTATCAGGTTTATTGGAAATACTAACCTCATTATCATTTAATTTATTGTTAATTACTAAACCATAAGTATTGTATATATTAATATCCTCTAAAAGATTATCTTCATTAATATAACTTTCTAATAACACTTCTATATTTTTAAATACTAATTCTAAGTCATTACTTCCATCTATTATTAAAGTTAATTCCTTCGCTTCTGATATGTTTAAAAGTATATAACCTAATATTATTGTAGCTGGAATTTCTCCTCTCTCTTTAATATCGAGAATTATTTTAACATTATATGTTTCTTCTAAATCAAAAATTTTTTTTATAATAAATACTACTACTTCAAAATCTAAATACTTTTTGTTATTGTCAATTTTTATTTTCCTAACAATTCTCATGCATACACCTCTAATCTATAAGTAATCTTTAAATATATTCTTTTGAAAATAAAAATACTATAACTCCTATTGTTACTGGAATTGAAATAATATCTAATTATATAAAGAAACTATTAAGTTAAAATTCACTTAATAGTTTCTTTTTTAACTATTTAAATTTATATTTCTCTAGTTGCATTCTTAAGAAAGTTCTTTTCTTCATCATTTAAATAATGACTTAACTTAGCATAAGTTTCTGCATGGTAATTATTTAACCATTTTTTTTCTGCTTCTGTTAATAATGATTCATCTATACCTTCTAAATCTATTGGACAATATGACATTACTTCGAATTTGTAAAATTCTCCACCATCATTGGTCTCTATGTCATTAGCTACTAACATTACATTTTCAGTACGTATTCCATGCTTTCCTTCTTTATATACTCCTGGTTCATTTGTTAATATCATTCCGGGTTCTAAAACTACAGTGTTAGGGACTGGTCTTATTGATTGTGGTCCTTCATGAACACTTAGGAAAAATCCTACTCCATGTCCTGTTCCACATTTATAATCCATACCTTCATCCCATAAAATAGTTCTTGCTAATACATCCAAGTTTGAACCTGTTGTTCCTTTTAAGAATTTTGCTTTCATAAGATTTATATGAGATTTTAAAACTAAAGTAAAATCTTTTTTTTCTTCATCTGTTAGTTTTCCTAAAATAAAGCTTCTAGTTATATCTGTAGTTCCATCTAAATATTGTCCACCAGAATCAACCAAAAGTATTCCTTCTGGTTTTAATTCATAAGCACTTTCCTTTGTAGCTGAATAATGCATCATAGCTGCATGTTCTTTATATCCTGCAATAGTTCCAAAACTTTCTTCTACAAAAAGATCACCTTTGCTTCTTAATTCTAATAACTTCTCCGATACAGTAAGTTCTGTTATGTTTTCTTTTCCTACATTTTCTTTAAGCCATTTTAAAAATCTAACCATAGCTACACCATCTTTTATTTGGCATTTTCTAAGATTTTCTATTTCAACACTATTTTTTATAGCCTTTAATTTTGTTGTTATATTTTCTTCTTCTATTACTTTTACATCATCATTTATTAATGTATATATATAAGCACTTACTTTATTAGAATCTACTATAACGCTATCTTTTATTTCTTTAGCATTTTCAAATATTTTATTATATTCTTCTACCTTAATACCTTCATTGTTTAACTTTATTTCATCTTCATTTGATAGTTTATTTTTATCTATATATAATGTAGCTTTTTCTTCACTCACTATTGCATAAGCTAATGCAACTGGAGTATCTTTTACATCATTTCCTCTTATATTGTAAAGCCAAGCAATGTCATCTAATGAAGATATAATATATGAATCTCCACCAATTCTTTTCATTTCAGCTCTAACTTCTTGAATCTTTTCTTTTGCTGATTTACCACAATATTTTACATCATGTAAAAAAGCTTTTTCTTTAGGTAGTTGTGGTTTATCAGTCCATATTTCTTGAATCAAGTCTTTGTCCATCACTATATTTATATCTTTTTTATCTTTTATTTTCTTAAATTCTTTATATTCATTTATAGAAAATAGTCTTCCATCAAAACTCAAGGTTTCTCCTGATTTCATATTCTCCATTAACCATTCATTTAATGTTGGCCATCCTGGTATTCTCATTTTATATAATTCAATTCCTGAATCTTTTAATTGTTGCTCAGCTTGAATAAAATATCTACCATCCGTCCAAAGAATTCCTTTTTCTCTTCCTATTAAAGCTGTTCCTGCTGAGCCAGTAAATCCTGTTATGTATGCTCTTGATTTAAAATGTTCAGCTACGTATTCGCTTTGGTGAAAATCACCACTAGGAACTACATAGTAATCTATATTTTCATTTTTCATTATTTCTCTTAATTTTTGTATTTTTTCAAAAGTTCTCATATAATTCATTACCTTTCTCTAAATAATTTAACCCATATTTATAAAATAAAAATAAGATACCAACTATTCTTGATATCTTATTAATTATATCACAATTTAAATATATTCTTTATTATAAATATTATTGTTTCATATTAAAACGCCAATATTTTATCATATTTATTAAAAGTATTAATGCAAAAATAGTTGAAATGCTATAGCCAACAACACCAATTAATGATACTCCATTATACTTAGGTCCTACATTTTTAGTTATTACTAGAGATGAACCTATAATTAATGACGCTATCAATAATCCTGTTATCATCCTATTTACCATTTTATTTAGCTCCTGAAATATATAATTTTTATCTTGTACTATGAGTTGTAATTTAGCTTCTCCTAAAGACATTTTAGTTAATAACTCTGATACTTTAGAGGGTATCCTAATACCATCCCTTCCAAATGAATATAGTGATACTATTAGTTCTTCACTTGTAAGAATGTCAAATATTATATCCTTGTTTTTTGCTTTTATAAAAGATATTATAACATCTATAATTTCTAGCTCAGGATCTATTTCAGCTATAACCCCTTCTAATATTACTACTCCTCTTATTAGTGATACTAATTCTCTTGGCAACTGTAAATTGCTTTCCTTTGTTAAATAAAATATCTCCTGTAATAATACAGATATTTTTATATTCTTTATTGATGTAGTTAGATATGTATCAAACATATATGATACTCCATCATATAAATGCATTTTATTTACTTTTCCCTTTTTTATTGAAACCGCTAATATATATTCTATAAGTTTTTCCTTATCTCTAGTTGCTATAGCTAACATCATTGAATTTAAAGTTTTCTTCGTACTATCATTCAATTGCCCTACAATGCCAAAGTCAATAAAACAAATTTTACCGCAATTTATTAATAAATTTCCCGGATGAGGGTCTCCATGAAAAAAGCCATCTTTAAATACTTGCTTACAATAAGATAATGCTAATTTTTTTGCAATATCTTTATTATCATATCCTTCATCTTTAATTCTTTGTAAATCATTTATTTTAAATCCCTCTATTTTTTCTAATACTAGTACTTTGCTGCTTAATAATTCCTTTACTATATAAGGTGCATAAATAGGTACAATATTTTTATTGTTAAGCCTAAATTTTTCAATATTTTTTCCTTCTAAAATAAAATTTAATTCTTCTTCTGCAGTCATTTTCAATTCTCTCAAAGCCTCTATAGGATCAATGGGTAAAGTAATTTTTGTTTTAGTAAATTTAAATATTCTCATTAAGATAGCTATATCCAAATGTATTTTTTCATAGATGTCTGGTCTTTGTATTTTTATAACTACCTTTCTTCCATCTTTTAATACACCATCATAAACTTGAGCTATAGATGCAGATGCTATTGGAATCACATTAATATTTTCAAAATATTCTTCTAAGGAGATATTTAATGAGCTTTCTAGAACAGATTTCATTACCTCAAAATCTTCTTGTGGAGCAGAATCTTGTAATTTTACTAATTCATCTATATACTCCTTAGGAAGTATATCTGGTCTTGTACTCATTATTTGACCTAGTTTAATGAATGTTGGTCCAAGTTCCTCAAATGCATTTCTTAAATTCGTAGGAGATTTCTTATATTCAACTTGTTTGCTGTCAAATATATATCCAAAACCATAACTTGCAAAAACCTTTATTATTTTTTTAAATCTCTCTGAAGATTGATTAGCCACAGATTCTCTCCTCCTTAGAAGAATAATTTCTTATTTAAAATAGAACCTTTATTTATCTTTTAATTTTTCTTCTATATTGCTGATTCTATCTTTTAGTTCATTAAATTCTTCTTTCGTAATAAAATCAAATTCTTGAAGTATGTCATAAATATCATCTTTAGTTAATGGTTTAATTTCATTAATTTTTTCATTAGCCTTAGATTTTACATTATCTTTTTTTTCTTTTATCTCCCTTTTTAATTCTTCTGAAAGTTCTTTGCCTTCTTCTATTGTTACTTTGCCTTTTTCAACTAATGTATTTATAACTTCATTAGCTTTTTCATAAGTCATAGTTGTTGCTCCAACCATAGCGACAAACAAATTTCTTGCTTCTTTAATCAACAAAATCATCTCCTAAAATATATGTTTAATATATACTATTAAATTAAGTTATGAATGGGAATTAATATTAATTAAATCTTATTATATGTTTAATTTATAAATTTTATTTAATTAGGAATAAATTAACCATTAAAACTGCCATTATTATAGCTGTTAAATCAGCAAAAATAGCTGCCCATAATGTATGTCTTATTTTCTTTACTTTTACAGCGCCAAAGTAAACTGTAATGGTATAAAAAATAGTTTCTGTTGTGCCCATTACAACTGAAGAAATTAATCCTATTTTAGTGTCAGCTCCAAAACTTTTTATGATATCTGTAAACACTCCTATAGCTCCACTGCCTGAAAGTGGCTTTATAATTATTAATGGTATTATTTCTTTAGGTAATCCTATTAAATTTCCTATTGGTGCAATTAAATTATTTAAAACATCTAATAAATTAGATTCTTTAAAAATTTGCACTGCTATAATCATAGCTAATAAAGCTGGAAATATTCTTAGGCATACATTTAAGCCTTCTTTAGCACCCTCTATAAACCATTCATAAACCTTACGCCCCTCTATCATCCCATAACTTATAATTAATAAAAAAATTATAGGAATTATACTTTTACTCAAATAATTAAGCATATATCATCAGCTCCCTTAAAAATATTTCTGTAATATCTTTGCACATATTATTCCTACTGTCGCTGCTGTAGCTGTAGATATTAAAGCAGGAATTATAATAACTCCCGGATTAACAGAATTGCAAGCTGCTCTTATAGATATAATTGTTGAAGGTATTATTTGAATACATGCTGCATTTAAAACTAAAAAAAGCACCATGTCATTAGATGCCCTCTCCTTCTTACCATTTAACCTATCCATTTCTTCCATAGCTTTAATTCCAAAAGGTGTTGCTGCATTAGAAAGTCCCATCATATTTGCTGTAAGATTCATAACTATAGCACCTAAAGCTTTTTCATCCTTGGCTGCATCTTTAAAAATAAGTTTTAAAAAGGGCTTCAATACTCTGGATATTTTTTCTGTCAAACCACTTTTTTCTGCCACCTTCATAACGCCACACCAAAAACACATTATTCCAGTAAGCTCAATTATAAAAGTGACTGTTGACCCTGATGCATTAACTATTGATTTAGAAATTATATCTCCATTACCACTTATTAAGCCAACTAAAATTCCAAAAAAAATCATAGCAAACCAAATATAATTAATCATATTCTCCTCCAAAATGTAATTATTCTTTACATATATATGCCTTGCACTTATTTTTTAGTAGTGATAGGATATATGTATTCAATATAAATTGACTTAAAGGAGAAACTTTATGAAGGAAGAAAACTTAAAAATAGCACAACAAGATATAGAAAATGCACTAAAGACTGTACAAGATATGGAAAAATCTCTTAGTGAAAATGCTGATTCAAAAGAACAAATAAAAGAAAAGTTTATATTGTTGTCTGAAACAGTTCAAAATTTAGAAAACCTTTTAAAAAACGAAGGAATATTATAAAAATAAAATCCCACATCTTAATTTTTTAAGATGTGGGATTATTTTATATAAAACTTAAGCTTCTAATACTTGAGTACTGCTCTTCTTAATTGAATCTTTTTTTAAATTATTATTATATCTTAAGAATACTATTAATGTTATTAATGATGAAATCAAATCAGAAGCTGCTCCAGCAACCCATACTCCTGTTAATCCAATGAATTTTGGAATTATTATTAAAAATGGTATTAAGATTATAACTTGTCTTAATAAACTTAAAAACATTGAAACTTTGACTTTACCTATTGATTGGAAATAATTTGTTGTTACTATTTGAGCTCCTATTAATGGTAGCATAACCAAGAAGATTCTCATTCCTGATGTACCAATTCTTAAAAGCTCTGGATCTCTATTAAATATTGAAATTAATAATTCAGGTATTGTTTCTACAACTATAAATCCTATTGTTACTATTACAGTAGCTACTATTGCTGTATATTTTAATGTCTTTTTAGTTCTATCATATTTTTTAGCTCCAAAATTATAACCTACAATTGGTTGCATACCTTGATTCAATCCAAAAATAGGCATTAAAAATATCATAACTAAACTATTTATTATTGTCATAGCTCCAATTGCAGCATCTCCTCCATACATTTGAAGAGAATTATTTGAAATTACTTGTACTGCACATTGAGCAACTTGCATACTAAATGGACTCATACCAATTAAAAATATGCTAACAACAACTTTTTTATTTAATTTTAGATATTTTCTTCTTATTTTAAGTATACCCTTACCTTTAGTAAAGTAGTATAAAATCCATATAGCTGATACTATTTGAGAAATTACAGTGGCAATTGCTCCGCCTGCTACTCCAAGATCTAGTACAAATATAAATATTGGATCTAATATTATATTTATAATTGCTCCTATTAGCATTGAAAGCATGGCAACTTTAGGACTTCCATCACTTCTTATAGAGTGATTTAAACCAAAACCAATCATATTAAATATAGTTCCAATAAATATTATTCTAATATAATCAACTGCATAACCTATAGTGTTTACACTTGCTCCAAACATAATTAAAAGTGGACGCATAAAAATTAATCCTACTACAGTTAATAATATACTTATTATTATTATTAATGTAAATGCATTTCCTAAATGATGTTCTGCACTTTCTTTATCATGTTCACCTAATTTAATTGATATTCTTGTAGCTGTCCCTATTCCAACTAACATACCAAATGCCATAACAATTGTCATAATAGGCAATGTTATCCCAACTCCAGTTATCGCTAAATTCCCTATTTCAGGAATATTGCCTATATAAATTCTATCAATTATATTATATAAAGTAATTACTAACATTCCAACAATAGCTGGTATTGAAAATTCTAATAATAATTTTCCTATTCCGATTTCTCCTAATCTCTTTTGATCGTTCAATAAAATTCCTCCTCTTTTTGTATAATTCTTATAATTACAATACTAATCATTCTAACATTTAGTAAAAAATTTTACAATTCAATATTTCACGCTAATTACATTGATTTAAACTAAATGTAAACTTTTAAATTAAACCTTTAACTAATTCTTTAAGTTTTTCGTATGTAATATGATTATAAGTTGCTATGTCAATTTGATGCTTATCTTGTACGACTATAGTAGGAACTTCAGTAATATTATATTTATCTATAAGATTTTGTTGTTCTTCGTTAGTTACATAATCTAAGCTTATATGGACTAAGTTAAAATTAATCTCATCTTTCAAATCCTTTAACATTATCTCAGACTCTAAGCTTTCTTCTTTATTTATTAATCCTTTAAAAAATATAACTGTTGGTAATGACTTGTCTATATCATTAAGTGATTTAACATATTCTAATTTATAACTAAATTCTTCTTCTGTGACTTTTGAATTTTTCTTATTAACAAGAAATCCTGCTAACAAAATAACTATTATTATTAAAAAGCACACAAGTACCCTTTTTTTCATTAATTCACGTCCTCCTTAAATATATTTTATCTATAAAAACCGTATTTATTATATAAAAATAAGGTGCAATAAAATAACTTAATACTTTTATTGCATCTTACTTATAATAATACCTTTTATTTAAATTGTACTATCTCTTTCTACTAATTCATGTTCTAAAACATAATGAGCTGTTTCTAGCTCTTTATCATTTAAGATTTTTATTAACATTCTCATTGCAACTGATCCCATATCATATGTTGGTTGAGAAATAGTTGTTATCTTTGGATAGAAAATTGAAGCTGCATAGTTATCATTAAATCCTATAACACTAACATCTTTAGGAATTTCATATCCTTTTTCTCTTAATCTATTTATTGCTCCCATAGCAATTTCATCTGATGCACATACAATTCCATCAAATTTTTTATTTTTACTTATGAATTCATCAATAGCATCATATCCTGTTTTTACTTTTACTGTATCTAAGTATACTAATTCTTGATCTAATTCAATGCCGTCTTCTTTAAGAGCTTTTTCGTATCCTATGTATCTATCTCCCCAAGCATTCATATGATTCTTTTCAGTTCCTATAAAAGCAATATTTCTAAGACCTTTTCCTATTAAATACTTTGTGCTATCATAACTTCCTTTTATATTGTCTATTGTAACACTTGGTAATCTGCTTTCTTTATCTTTAGTTTCAACAAGAACAGTTTTTAAATTTAATTCATTAATCAATTCTAAAATTTCTTCTTGAAGTGAACTACTCATATAAAGCACTCCATCTACCATTTTTTCTTTAAGAACTCTTAAATATTCTTTTTCTTTTTCTATATCTAAATCTGAATTACATAAGATTACATTGTAATCATATATATTAGAAACATCTTCGGCTCCTCTTACTATTTCTGGGTAAAGTTGATTTGATACATCAGGTAATAGTATACCTATAGTTTTTGTTTTTTGTGTTTTTAAACTTCTAGCTATTATATTAGGTCTATATCCTAATAATTTTATTGCATCCAATACTTTCTTTTTAGTATCTTCATTAACCACATCAATATCGTTTAACACTCTAGAAACTGTTGCTATCGAAACTCCCGCTTCTCTTGCAACGTCCTTAATAGAAGCTGCCATAACCATTCCTCCTTTATATTTTAAAGTAATTATATAAACTACTATTTATTGATAAAAGGCTAGAGTCAAAAGTAGTAACTTAGATTCTAGCCTATTAAATGTATTATTACTTAACAACCTCAACTGTCATATCTAAGTTTTCACCATTTATAATAGTTTGTGTATAATCACAAGTTTCATTATAAATAATATCGGAAGTTAAAGTTTCTTTCTTTATTGTTTCTGAGAATTTTTTAATTATATCTAATAATAACTCGTTGTTAGCTACATAAAGTTTTATCTTATCAGCTACTTCAAAGCCTTTATCTTTTCTCATGTTTTGTATTTTAGAAATAACTTCTCTTACATGGCCTTCTTCTCTTAACTCATCAGTAATATGAGTATCAAGAACAACACCAATTTCACCTTCACCAGCAAAAGCATATCCTTCTAAACCTTGCATAGTTACAAGAATACTTTCTGAATTTAACTCAATTTCAGTTCCATCAACGTTTATAACTTCAACGTCTCCGCCCTTAATCTTTTGAGCTAATTCCATTTGGTTTCTAGCAGCTATTTCTTTTCTGATTCCAGGTATTAACTTACCATAAGTTCTACCAAGTACAGGTAAATTTGGCTTAAGTTCAAAGTTAACATGTTCTGAAAGATCTGCACCAAATTGAATTTCTTTAATATTTAACTCATTAGTTATAATATCACCATAATATTCAGGAAGTGATGCTATAGAAACTAAAATTTCTGAAAGTGGCTGTCTGTTCTTAATATTAGCACCATTTCTAGCACTTCTACCAAGCTTAACTATTGTGTAAGCTAAATCCATTTCTTTTTCTAATTCCTTGTTTATAGCACTTTCATCAACTTGTGGCCATCTAGTTAAGTGAATACTTTCTTCTGCTGCATTATCTAAATTAACTACTAAGTTTTGATAAATTTCTTCTGTTACAAATGGTACAAATGGTGCTGCAACCTTTGATAAAGTAACAAGAACTCTATATAAAGTTACATATGCTCCTATTTTGTCATCATTAACAGTTTCTGTCCAGTATCTAGATCTATTTCTCCTTACATACCAGTTAGATAATTCATCAGTAAATTCTTCAATACTTAATGCTGCTGCAGTTATATCATAAGAATTTAACTTCTCATCAACAGTTTTAATTAATGTATTTAACTTAGACATTATCCACTTATCCATTACATTTTCAGACTTAAAGTCAGCATATTCTAATGGATTGAATGAATCTATATCTGCATATAACACATAGAATGAATATACATTCCATAAAGTACTTAAAAACTTTCTTTGAGATTCTCCTACATCATCAGTTGAGAATCTAGTTGGAAGCCATGGAGCACTTGCAGTATAGAAATGCCATCTTGTAGCATCTGCACCTTGAGAAGATAAAACTTCAAAAGGATCTACAACATTACCCTTAGATTTTGACATCTTTAAGCCCTTCTTATCAAGAACATGACCTAAAACAATACAATTTTCAAATGGATTTCTATCAAATACAGCAGTTGAAATTGCTAGTAATGTATAGAACCAACCTCTTGTTTGGTCAACAGCTTCTGATATAAATTGAGCTGGATAGTTTTGTTCAAATAATTCTTTATTTTCAAACGGATAGTGCAATTGAGCAAATGGCATTGATCCTGAATCAAACCAACAGTCAATAACTTCCTTAGTTCTCTTCATTTCCTTACCACAATGAGCACATTTTAAATGTACATTGTCTATATAAGGTTTATGAAGTTCTATATCTTCTGGTACATTAATTCCTTTTTCCTTAAGTTCTGCAATACTTCCTATACATTCTTTGTGTCCGCATTCACATTCCCAAATCGGAAGTGGAGTTCCCCAATATCTATCTCTTGAAATACCCCAGTCAATAACATTTTCTAAGAACTTACCAAATCTACCTGTTCTAATGTTATCAGGGCACCAATTAATCTTGTTATTATTCTCTAAAAGTTTATCTCTTAGAGATGTCATTCTTACAAACCAACTTTCTTTTGGATAGTAAAGAAGTGGTGTGTCACATCTCCAACAATGTGGATATGAGTGAAGATGTCTTGCAGTTTTAAATAACTTATTATTTTCTTCAAGCCATTTGCAAATACTATCATCACACTTCTTAACAAATTTACCTGCCCATGGAGTAACTTCTTCTACGAATTTACCTTCTTTATCAACTAAATTGATAAAAGCTATTCCATTTGCTTTAGCAACTAAACTATCGTCTTCACCATAAGCTGGTGCTATATGAACTATACCAGTACCATCTGTTAATGTTACATAATCGCCATGAATTACTTCAAAAGCTTTTCCTTCAACTTTACCAAAAGGCATTAATTGTTCATATTTAGTTCCAAGAAGTTCTGTTCCTTTGAATTCTCTTATTATTTCGTAATCTTCTCCAAGAACTTTATCAGCTAAATCTTTAGCTAATACATAAACTTCTTCTTCCACTTTTGCTTCTATATATGTGTAAGCTTTATTTATACAAAGAGCTAAATTTGATGGTAATGTCCATGGAGTTGTTGTCCAAGCTAATATAAACTTGTTTTCTTCTCCTACTACTTTGAACTTAGCAATAGCAGTTAAGTCCTTAACATCTTTATATCCTTGAGCAACTTCATGAGATGAAAGAGCTGTTCCACATCTTGGGCAGTAAGGCATTACCTTATGTCCTTCATATAAAAGTTCCTTATCCCACATTTGTTTTAAAGCCCACCATACTGATTCAATATATGGATTGTGGTAAGTTACGTATGGATGCTCCATATCAACCCAATAACCAATTTGTTCAGTCATCTTTTCCCACATGCTAACATATGTAAATACGCTTTCTTTACATTCCTTAACGAATTTCTCTACACCATATTCTTCGATTTGTCCTTTTCCTGAAATACCAAGTTTCTTTTCTATTTCAAGTTCAACTGGAAGACCATGAGTATCCCAACCTGCTTTTCTTATTACTTTATAACCCTTCATAACTTTATATCTTGGGATTATATCTTTCATAACTCTTGTTAATATATGACCAACATGTGGCTTTCCGTTTGCTGTTGGAGGGCCATCATAAAAAGTAAAATATTCACCATCTTGATTTGAGTCAAAACTCTTTTTTATAATGTTTTTTTCATTCCATAGTTTTGCTACATCTTGTTCCATATTTACAAAACTTTTTGAAGAATCAACTTTTTTATACATTTTATTTTCCCCTTTCATAATTAGTACTTTTTCATTATTACTTTTTAAAATTTAATATAAAAAAAACTCCATCCCACAGGACGAAGTTAAAATCGCAAACCACCTAAGGCTAACACTTTATTAATAGTGTTTAGTTCAAGTACTTACATACTCTATCCTTTAACGCAGGCCACGTGACAACTTAATAAACATAAATGCCTTTCAGTTTCCAACTCCTAGGTGATCTTCTCTTAGCTTCCCTATAGCTTTGCACCAACCAGCTATTCTCTAAAAGTTAAGTCTAAGTTACTTTTCCTAATCAAAGTCTTTTCTTTTTATTGTAACATTATATATTAACAATTTTTAAATGTCAATTCATGGTCTTAAAACTATTGTAAATATTTAAATTAATTATTGATATTTTTACAATTTTATACTCTATTTCTTTTAAATTTATTTACAAGAACTAAAAATATTCTATTTAACTTCACTAATCCACATATTAATAGCTAATCACCTTTATTATGTAAATCATTAATTACATATTGAGAATTCTGTTTATGCATATTATTATTATTTACATTATTACTCTCACTATTCACATTTTTTTCTATTTCATAGGTTTAATTTTATTTTGTTTATTATTTCTAAAAACTAAAGTAGCCATTGCAAATACCGTAATTGGCACAGTCCAAACAAGACCAAGACTTCCTGCAAAAGCTGTTATTATTTCTGTAGATATTATTTCCATATTAATAATATTAGTATATGTCATTTTTTGAGCAGCAAGTAAAAATATTAAGCTGAAGGCTCCGCCTGCATAAGCTAGAATTAAAGTATTAGACATAGCCCCTATAATATCTTTACCAATATTCATACCACTTTTTATAAAATCTTTTTTACTTATATTGTTTTTTATTTGTAATACTTCATCCATGGCAGAAGTAATTGAAACACTAACATCCATAACAGCGCCTAAAGAACCAATTATAATTGCTGAAAACATTATATGTTTAAAATTAAGACCTAAACTAGAATTAGAATATGCAATCATTTGTGATTCAGTTTCTGCAAGGCCTGTTATTTTACACATATTTCCTATAATAATCGCCATAATAGTTGCAATTACAATTCCACCAATTGTTCCAATTATTGAGATTATTGTTTTTTTATTTATTCCATTTATAAAAAATAAAGAGGATGCCACCGTTAAAATACAAACTACTAGGGTTGCTATTAGTGGATTAAATCCACTTATTAATATTGGAAGTAAAACTTTTATTATCATGAAACTTGTAAAAATCAAAGTTAATATAGATTTAGCACCCTTCTTACCACAAATTAAAATTACAGAAAACATAAATATTCCTATTAGAAGATATAAGTAATTTTCTCTAACCATCTCATATAAATGTATTGAATTTATTTGACCTTCATTTGAAACAGTATAGTTTATTACTATTTCATCATCTTCACTAACAATTATTCGATGCATATCTATAGATTCTATTGTATTTCTTATTTTATATTTTTCTCCTACATGTTCACCATCAAGTATTGTAATTTCAAATTCTTGCTTAGTTTCTAATACATTTTTGCTTTCATCATCTAATTCATATATATTATCATAAGTTATTTTATCCACTCTTGCTTTTGCAAAGGAATAATTTTTATTAATATTAAGTTCTTGTTTATTAGCTTGTATAGTTGAAAATGTGAATAATCCTAATACCATTATTGCTAATATAATTATGCATGCATATTTGTTTCTATCTATTTTTTTCATAATTACTCCTACTGTAAAAAATATTATGTTTAAAATCAAGTAAAGTCATAGGGAGTAACTTACAGTATCTCTATGACTTTACAATGTTTTTATTTTAGCTCTATCTTAAGTATGTGTTTAAAAATTCTACTGAAATTTTACTTAAAATAAATTCTATTTTATTTGCCTTTTACGTCATCCCAAGTTACAGATTTTGCATTAGAAGATGTTTGTTCTTCTGCAACGCCAGATAAAGTTACGCTTCCATTATTAATACATTTAACTGCTGCTTTTCTTTGTTCTTTATCCCAATTGTTACCTATAATACTCCAGTTATTATCACATCTAGGAGTTATAGTTCCACCTTTAACATCTTTAATATATTCTCCAATTAACTCTCTTATTCTTCCTTCACCTAAACCTGCTGTTTCTTCTGATTTTCCTACAAGTGTTGGAAGTTGTTCACCTTCTTTAAAGATAACACCAGGAGTTAATAATTGAGTTGCTCCTCTATAGTTATTAACTGTTAAATAAAGTTCATCTGAATCATTTATTTTGCTTCCATCCATTCTAGTTAAATTAACTATTCTATTTCCAGCATCTTTTGATATATCTACATTATATTTTACGCCAGCAAACATATCAAAATTATATCCTGGTGTATTTGGATTAAATGAAACTGTTAAATCTCCAGGATTGTACTTATTGTAATAAGAAAAAGACCATTCCATATATTTCTTAAGTTGACTTCCTGTTATCTTAAGGGCATATAATGTATTGTCAAATTTATATATATTAGCAGTATCACACTTCTTTATTGGTCCTTCTAATATATTTTGTCCATCTTTAAATACTGCAGCAGATGAAACATCTATTTTATGATTTGCTACCTTTTCTCCATAATACATTTGAACTTCATTTATTAAACTAAGCATTGGAGTAGGTTGAATTTTAGCTTGATCTATTCCCTTAACTTCATTTGCAGGTGTTAAATTACCACCTTTTAAAGTACCAATAGGTGTATTAGCATCATCAATTGCTCTTTTATTATAACTTTCTAATGACTTTGCGATTTCATTATCAACTTGTACAGCTGTTCCATTCTTAGGTGCCATGTCATAAAGAGCTGTAGTGATATCTTTTGATTTATCTGCAACTACATATTCACCTTTAGAATTTTTAGTTAAGTTAATATTAATTTGACCAAGAGTTTTAGCCCATTTATAAGCTTCAACTATTACTGTTCCATTAGTTTTTGCTTTATTATAATCAGCTATAGTTGCTTCAGTGATAGTTCCGTCTTTTGTTATTGCTTTAACCTTATTATCACTAGGATTTAAAGAGTATATTTTATGATCATAATAATAATCACCAGCTATTTTTACATGGAAATGTGCTGCTACAAAAGCTGTTATTTCTGGACATTGTTCTAATATTTCAATAGCACTTGATCCGTCTGTGCCATATTCTTGAGTTTCTCCAATATGATCAACAGCAATTATTGTATTTACATTTTTCTTTTTAAGTTCTGCAATTGCAGCCTTAGTTTCGTCTACTGGATTAGTAACTTTATAACCCTTTAAATTAGCAGAATCCCATTTAGTAATATTAGGTGTTACCATACCTATTATTCCAACCTTAACTCCACTTCTTTCAACTATTGCATATGGTGCTGCAATTCTTGTTTTACCATCTGTATCATATACATTTCCACCTAGTACAGTACCATTAAATTGTTTCATTATATTTTTTAATGCTGGTATTCCATAATTAAATTCATGATTTCCTAAAGTAAAAGTATCATAGCCTATTTTATTCATTACAGCTATCATTGGATTACTTGACTCATTTATAAATAATGATTCTGAGTTATCTTGGATAATGTCTCCTGCATCAACAACAATTGTGTTATTAGGATTTTTAGCTTTTAATTCATTAACTGCTGTTGATATTTGTGCAAGGCTTCCTGAGTTGTCCGCAACATTTACAGCATAATCATACGGTAAGAATCTACCATGAGTATCTGTAGTTGTTAAAATTTGCAAGTTAACGTTACCATCTTTGGCTAAAAGAGCTTCTTTACTAGAACTAGTTGTCTTGTTTTCAGTTAAGTCAACTACTTCATTATTAGTATCAGTTTTAGTATCTGCTTTTACTGTCATTGGTGTAAATAAAGTAAATACCATCATTGACGCTACTATTGACGATAAGAATTTTTTGTTTTTAAAACGTCTAAACATTAAATTTTTGCCTCCTAAATTTTTAATTTTTTTGATATGTTTGATTAATTTTATATATATAGAAAATTATAACATATAGGTTTTTATAAAAAAAGACATGCTACTGTAATCATTATCATTAATTATGATAAATTTTATAGTTTTATATAAACTATTCATATCTTTTAATATTTTATAGCTTATTTACTTAATAAACATATAATTTAAATTGCAAAAAATTAAATAAAAAGAGATGCATTAACATCCCTTTAACTAATTAGATCCATATTTATAATAGTTTTACAACTAAAATTTATATACTATTTTATTTTAATTATACAGTAGTTTTCTTAATACTTACTTAACTAGATATTTTTATAAATCATAGTAAAATATCTACTTAGTATTTATTAATGTAATGGATAATTATTATTATTTAACATTGACTCATTTTAATTAAGATGTTTTAATTTAATAAATAAGAATTTAAAGCATATAAGGAGAAAATATATATGGATAACAATTTAAATAAAGATATTTTAGATAAAATAACAAAGACTTGCACTTGTAAAAGTATAACTAGAGCAAAAATTAAAGAAGCTATAGTAAATGGTGCATCAACTTACGAAGAAGTTCAAAAAGCAACCGGTGCAGGATCAGGATGTTGCAAAGGAAGAAAGTGTTCAGAAAAAATAAATGATTTAATAAAGGAACTAAACTAATTTACTATGTTTAAATATCTGTTGATATATGCAATAGGTAAAATGGCATTGTAATTGGATTTTGAGAATTCTTAATGAGTATTGTCATATTTATTGCTTGTCACAATTTTACATTGGGAACAAGCTGAAATAGGACTATACTCATTTTAGTATTCCTAAGTTCAATTACTTAGTCCACTTTACTTATGCATATATCAACACTATACTAAAGCATCTTAAAATAATTAAATACTAATTAGACTATTATGTTATAATCATATAATAATTATTTTGGAAGGGGTCTTTTTAATATGGCAAGTAAATTTTATTTACATAAGGGACGTAGCGGTAAAGCTGAACAAGGTCGTCCTTGGGTTTATACTGATGAAATAAATGAATATGATGGCGAATATGAAAATGGTGATATCGTAGAGGTATACAATCATAAAGGTTACTTTATCGGTAAAGGTTACATAAATGATAAAAGTAAAATAACTATCAGAATAATGTCAAGAGATATAAATGAAAATATAGATGAGGAATTCTTCAAAAGCAGATTTAAAACAGCTTTTGAATATAGAAGAAGTATAATTGATGATTCATCTTGTAGAATGATATTTGGAGAAGCTGATTTTCTTCCTGGATTAACTGTTGATAAATTTGAAGATTATTATGTAATTCAAATTTCTACACTTGGAATGGATCAATATAAAGATTTAATTGTTAAAGTATTAGTTAATGAATATAATGCTAAAGGTGTCTATGAAAGAAGTGACATAGCAACTAGAGAAATAGAAGGTTTAGAACAAACTAGGGGATTTTTAACTGAACCTTTTGACACTAATGTTGAAATTGTTGAAAATGGAGTTAAGTACATAGTTGATCTAGCAAATGGTCAAAAAACTGGATTCTTCTTAGATCAAAAAGAAAATAGAGCTGCTATTCATAGAATATGTAAAGATAAAGACGTATTAGATTGCTTTACTCATACTGGTTCTTTTGCTTTAAATGCTGGTATTGCTGGTGCAAAATCAGTTCTTGGAATAGATGTTTCTCAGCATGCCATAGACTGTGCTAATAAAAATGCTGAATTAAACAATCTTCAAGATACAGTTAAATTTGAATGTCATAATGCTTTCGATGTTCTTCCTGCATGGTCAAGAGAAGAGAAGAAATTTGACGTTGTAATACTTGATCCTCCTGCATTTACAAAGTCTAGAAATACTATTAATTCAGCAAAAAGAGGATATAAGGAAATTAACTTAAGAGGTTTAAAATTAGTTAAACATGGTGGTTATTTCATAACTTGCTCTTGTTCTCATTACATGAATGAAGAACTTTTAAAGAAAACTATTGTAGAAGCTTGCCAAGATGCTAATAAACTTATAAGACAAGTAGAATTTAGAACTCAATCTTGTGATCATCCAATACTTTGGAATTCAGATGAAAGTTACTATTTAAAATTCTTCATATTCCAAGTATTTGATAAAACAAAATTATAAAAAAAGTGGCTTATGCCACTTTTTTTATAGTTTAATTATCTTATCTCCATCATAAATCGGAACCACATCTATTATGCTTTTCTTTATACAATATTCTATATCATTATCTAATTTTAAAGATCTCATAACTGAATAATGTCTAGCTTCTTTAACGTAATTTATAATGTCTTTGTTGCTTTCATAAATCATATTTGAAGTCTTAGCTATGTCTGTAAGTTCTATATTGCTTTTTTCTTTTAACATAGTATTAATTATATATCCTCCACAAATATAATCATCCATAGAAAATTCTCCATTAGTTCCTGCATTAACTATGACAATATCATCATTAAGTTCTAATAATTTTTTAGCTACAGCTTCTGCATTTATCATTGCTGCTATAATAATCTTTTTGCCTAGTAAACATTTAGTTAATGCTCTAGTTCCATTGGTAGTGGTCATTAAAACTGTTTTATTTTTAACTACTTCTTCTGTATATTCTAATGGTGAATTACTTAAATCAAAGCCTTCTATTTTAACGGCTCTTCTTTCTCCACCTAATATAACTTCACTCTTATCATATTTCTTGGCTTCTTCAAGTGTTTCTTCTACAGTTAAATATGGTATGACTTTTTGGCATCCATTATTAATTGCAGTTGTTATAACTGAAGTTGCTCTAAACATATCTATTACAACAACAACCTTATCTTTTACAATATCATCAGTTATGTAATCTGCTGAAATTACAACATCTACTTTCATTTAAATATCCCCCATATGAAAATTCTTGCCCTGATATATATCATTATCTTCTAATGTTTTATCTATTGCATTTAATACTTCCCACTTTTTTAAACTCCACATAGGACCTATAAGTAAATCCCTAGGCGCATCACCAGTTAATCTGTGTACCACCATTTCTTTAGGTAACATAGAAACTGCCCTGCAAATTAATTTTATATAATCTTCTTGTGATAAGAATTGCAACTCACCATTTTCATATAACTCAACCATTTTAGTATCTTTCATTAAATGCAATAAATGAAGCTTAATTCCCTGAGCTCCAGAATGAGCAATATAATCTATAGTTTTTAACATATCATCTTGACTTTCACCAGGCAATCCTAATATAGAATGTACAACAACATCTATATTTCTTTCCTTAAGTCTAGCCATTGCATCATCAAATACTTTTAAATCATATCCTCTATTTATTTTCTTAGCTACATCATCATTTATAGTTTGTAGACCAAGTTCAACCCATACATATAATTTCTTACTTAGTTCTTCTATTAGATCTAATACTTCATCGTCTAAGCAATCTGGTCTAGTTGCTATTGATAATGCTACAACACCTTCTTGATTTATAGCTTCTTCATACTTTTTCCTTAGCTCATCTACTGGAGCATATGTATTTGTGTATGCTTGAAAGTATGCTATATACTTACCACTTTTCCATTTGTTAGCCATCATAGTTTTTACATTATTAAATTGATTAGTAATAGAAAAATTCCTACTTCCTGCATAATCTCCAGAGCCTCTGGCACTACAGAATACGCATCCACCTTTGCTTACTTTTCCGTCTCTATTAGGACATGAAAAGCCACCATCTAAAGATATTTTAAATACCTTTTCTCCAAATTTTTCTCTCAAAAAATAATTTAAACTATGATATCTCTTTCCATTCCAAGAATTATTCATTTTGCCTCCTAAATTTCATCTATACACATTTATAAGATATTTTTTAATGTATTTGTATTATAGTATAATGACGTGGTGGCATTATACTATAATATCAAATTATTCCTTAAAAAATATACTCTATTTTTTATCTATTGTAGACTTATTTATATTTATTACATACATTCCTGTTAAGTCTTCTTTTTTTTCAGAAACTCCTTCTAATAATGTGACTCTAACAGTAATCTCTTCTTCATTAACAAACATAACCCTTACATTATATTTGTCTGTTGGAAATTTACTTTTTATATCTAATGATGATTCTTTTCCACTTTCTACATTAAATATTTTTAGTCCTGTTCCCTCATTAGAATTCTTATAAGACACTACCAAATTATCTTCGGCTGCACTAAATACTATTCTTTCTATTTGACAATCATTTAATATCCCAAAGTTCATAACTTTATCAGTTTGAACTTTTTCTATTGCATTACTTTTATTATCAGATTTATTTTTAGTATCGTCTTGATTACTTCCTATTGTAGTAACTGACTTATCATCTTTTATGTATAATATTCCAATAAAACTATCTTTTCCATTAGTTGTTGAGTATGCTACCTTATTGCTAGAATAACTTAAACCACAACTAGAAAACTTATCACTTGGAATATCTACTCTTTCTAATGGATTATCTCCTTTATTATATACCTGTTTAGGAATATCTGAAAGTTTTAAAATAAGCTTACTTTCTCCTGCTCCTGAAGTTTGCAATCTTAGTTCACTTTCTCTTTCATACACTTCTGATTCTTCACTAGCGCTTAAATTATTTATTTTGTATTCATCATTTTCTTTTATAACGTCTATGTTGTATTTATCTAAATTATTATTAGGAGAATAGTCTTCGCCTCTAAGCACATCAAATATTATAGACATCTTATCTCCACCATCTACGCTCTTATTTGTTTTAAATACTTGTATTTTAGAATTTCCTAAATCATTTATCTTTGAAGCTGAAGCAAAATCTTTAGTACAAAATTTTTTTGCTTCCTCAAAATTTTCATTTTGTATCTCCATTAAGTATTTTTGAGCAGTTTCAATAGCTTTCTTGCTATCATATAAATCTATCTTTTCATTATTTGAAGTTTGATTGCTGCATCCTATGGATATAAAAATCATCATCATAGACATTATTATTAAAATTATCTTTTTCAAAATTAAATACCTCCTTTATTTAGCTCTTTATTTATTTTTCCTAAGAAATGTAGTGTTATACGAGTAATTTAAGAATAAAAGATAAGTTTACATTATATACTTATTAGTGAAAATATTGTTAAGGAGAATTTGAATTGAAGAAGAGTTTTGTTAATATATTTCAAGTTGCAGTAGTTTTCATAGGTACTATTGTTGGAGCTGGATTAGCTTCAGGAAAAGAAATCACTGAATTTTTTACATCTTTTGGACTAAAAAGTTTTTTTGGCATTATAGTCTGTGGAATATTTTATATTGTAATTGGATGTATAATTGCCAAAATAAGCATTCATTATGAGTTAAATTCTTATAGTGATTTGATTAATGTAATAAGCCCTAATTATTTGGGCAAATTTACAGGTTTTATAACTACTTTATATCTTATTTCAAGTGCCTCTATAATTTTAGCTGGTAGTGGTGCTCTTATAAATCAATTTTTTGGAATTCCTAAATTAGTTGGATCAATAATAATGATTTGTATAGCTGTATTTTTCTTATTAAGAGATACTGATGGATTAATTGCAGTAAATTCATTTATTGTTCCATCTTTAATTTGCACAATAACATTGATTACTATTTTATACTTTGTATTTTCTAGAGATGTCGTCTCTTTAGAGAGCATGAGACAATTTAGACCTGTTAAGAGCGGACTTGCTGTATCAACTATATTATATGCTGGTTATAATACACTTTGTTGTACTGGTGTACTAGTTCCTCTCAGCAATCAAATGAAAAAACCTAAAACTATGTTTATAGGAATTACTCTTGGAGCTATTGGATTAACTTTGCTTTGTTTAGCAATAAATCTTATGTTAACAGTAAATCAACCTTATATATACAAATTTGAAATTCCATTACTTCTTGTTGCAAATAGATTTGGTTGCATAATACAGGCTATATTATTAGTAATTATTTGGCTTGAAATGTTCTCTACTGAAGTTTCAGATGTTTATTCAATAAGTAAAACATTAGAACAAACATTCAGTATAGACTTTAAAAAAGGCATTTTTATAATTTTAGCAATAGCCCTACCAATATCTCAAATTGGATTTAGTAATTTAATAACAAAGTTATATCCGGCTTTTGGAGTATTGAGTTTAGTATTCATACTACAAAGTGTTATATTTTATTTTAAACATAGAAAAGAATTAAAGTAATGTTAATATGTATATAAGTAAAATGGACAGAGTAATTAAACTTAAGGATGCTAATTGCAATGCCACTTTACCCTATTGCATATATCAACATTCATTTAAACATAATTATTAAATAAAATCTCATGATATAATAAACAGTATTAGAATTGTGTTTATATTAAATATCGAGGAGATAATTATGAAATATTCAAGTATGTTAAAAGAATGTACTCTTTGCTATAGAGAGTGTAAAGTTAATAGATTAAATAATGAAATTGGATTTTGTAGAGCTTCTGAAAAGGTTAAAGTTGCAAGAGCTGCCTTACATCTTTGGGAAGAGCCACCTATTTCATCTGGAAAAGGTTCTGGTACTGTATTTTTTTCACATTGTAATTTAAACTGTGTTTTTTGCCAAAACCATGATATAAGTCAAGAATTTAAAGGAATGGATATATCAATAGAAAGACTTGCTGACATATTTTTAGAACTTCAAGAAAAAGGTGCTAATAACATAAATTTAGTTACTCCAACTCATTATGTACCACAGATCATTGAAGCTCTAGAACTTTCTAAATCTAAAGGATTAAAGATACCTATACTATATAATACAAACACTTATGATTCACTTGATACAATTAAAGCTTTAGATGGATATATTGATGTATATCTTCCTGATTTTAAATATTTCAATAATAAATATTCTACTAAATATTCTAAAGCTAGTGATTATAGTATAAATGCCATAAAAATTATAGATGAAATGGTAAGACAAACTGGTGAAGTTAAATTCGATTCAACATCTCATATTACTAAAGGTGTTATTGTTAGACACTTACTTCTTCCAGGCTTACTTTTTGATTCAAAGAAAATTGTAGATTTACTATTTAACAGATACAAAGATAATATCTATATTAGCCTAATGAATCAATATACACCTATGTTTAAAGCTTGTGATTATCCTGAAATAAATAAACCTCTAAATCCAAAGCATTATGATAGTTTAATTGATTATGCCGTAAATATTGGTTTGAAAAATGGCTTTATACAAGATCAAGGAACTAACACAACAGATTTTGTTCCATCTTTTAATGGTGAGGGAATATAAAAAAGTAATGCTTCAAATAATTTGAGGCATTACCTTTTTTCTATACAAAGTAATTAAAATTTGGAATTTCTCTATTTGCTTGCTCAATAGTCATTGGTGGAACAAATATCCTTTGATTAGAGCTATCACATCTAAGTTCAGCTATTCTTGTAACTCCTACATATACATCTGATATCTTATACCAAGTAGCATAATCAACTACCCCTGTTTGTGGTAAATTAAAGATTCCTTGAAATACTTTAACTGCTTCTTCAGTTTTAGGTCCAAATGCACCATCTTCTGCAACTTTAGGAATAAGAGGATAATTTCTAGATATTCTATTTAATTGATTTTGTATTGTTTTAACAGGTTCTCCAACTGATCCAATAGTCAAATCATAATCTGGATATGATTTTGGACTTCCTTCAACTTTTTCTGCTGTTACAAGCTCAATATCACTTCCATAGTAATACTTCAATATTTCATATGGTGGTTTTCCTTGAGAACCTAAACTTTGGCTTCCCCATTGACTTAGCCATTCTGGACAAGTCACACTTTTACCATCACAATATTGTGTTAAAAGTGGTTGTTTTTTCCCCATTCTTCTAATATAAGTAGAAAATATCTCATCAACTATTACACTTATGGTATCATAAATATTTCTTCCATAATTAAAAGCATGATCATAAGCAGTAGAGCTTGTAATATCGAAATTTTTTCCCTTTCCTCTATACCATTCTGTATATATTCTATTTAAAGTAAATGAAATTATACAAAATATATTTGCTCTTATTGCATTACCAGACCATGTAGAATATATTTCACAAGATGCAACATTTTTTATATACTCTTTAAATGGTACTTTATAATTAGGTGCAGAGGTATCATTAGGACCTCCTTGATGTACTATTATATATTCTGGCACTACCGGTTGTGCCAATACAACTCCTGAACTTGGAGGTGGTAATTTTTTTTCCTCTTCTTCAGGAATTTTAGGTGGAAAATTTCCATTAAGAGTATTGGGTTGAATATTAATAACCTCATTTTGTCTTGATGCACTTTTACGTTCAACTAAATTACATCTTTGATAAGCAACCTCTTCAGAAAATATTTGACATCCATTTATTATCAATGTCTCGAAACCATCTCTTTCAACTAAAATATCATAAACACTATAAGGAATTTTATTACTATTTTCATCTAAAGAATATTCGATAGGAGGAGCATCTAAATCTATTTGATCAGTTAATCCAATTGAATTTGTAACTAAATCTATAGTCGATGGATTATTTTCATTCAAAGAACCTTCTTTTACACTGATTTTAGCATTATCTACAGGGATATAATTATCCCCACTAAAACACTGAATTCTTAAACTACCTTTATCTGCCATAACTATAACTCCTTAATATTTTTTCCTACGAATACTATATGAAATAAAGCACCAATTAGTTCCTATATCTTATTATTTAAATAATTACATAATTAATTATTAGGAAGTCTAACAAATAAATTTCCTACATAAAATTCACCACTTATATCTCTGACTCTATAATTTCTAGATAATATTTGATTTATTGTATTTTCAATATCATAAAGGGTATCATAAGCACAAATTGTTCCATATCCCCAAAGTGGATTTGGATATTCTATATCAGTTCTTGCTCTATTAGAACCTCTTACCAAATAGTACTTTAATCTTTGTCCAAATAAGTACGGATCATTTCCCTTTACTATTCCCCATTCCATAATTAATGCACAAATTCCCGATACCTGAGGTGCTGCCATTGAGGTCCCTGTCTTAGAATCATAACTTCCATTTGGTACAGGACCTAATATTCCTACACCTGGGGCAACAAGATCAGGTCTTATCAAATTACTTTGAACTTGTGCTCCTCTTCCACTAAATGAGGATAATGTATTCGTAAGTGAATTATAACTTCCTACAGCTATAATATTTTCTACAGTTGCTGGTATTCCTAATGTATTATAATTTATAGGCTCTAAAAATTTAGTTTGAGGATTTAACCCTTCAGATATTGGAAGCCACATTGAAAATGATCCCTTATAGTTATTACTAGTAGTAATTTGTATTTTCCACACACCAGGAATTAAATAACCTGATGCTATAGAAGATATTATTATTTGAATTTCACTATTCAATTCAAATGGTTTTGGTCCAGATACGTATATATCATACCTATCACGTCCTATACCTCCATGAAAGTATCCTTCTTGCATATTTATATTTCCACTGCTTTGGCCAGTTGGTGATATTACATTTAAAGATATATCTGGAAGTATTGATTTATATAAATTTATGACTACAGTGCTTTCATCACTGGCAATATTGAAAGCTTTAGTTTGAATTTCTTCTAATTCACCACCTGTATGGTGTGCTGCATCACCTTCATTTCCTGCTGCTATAACTATAGTTACTCTTTCTAAATTAGATACTGTACTAATATATTGTTCTAATAAACTACTTCCATTATGTGCTCCATTATTAGTGCTCAAGCTAAGATTAATAACTAAAGGCATATTAGTTTCTTTACTTTTGTCTATTAAAAATTTTATTCCTTGCATTATTTGAGAACTTAATATCCAAGTGCCTCTTGCTGCTTTTACCATAGCTATAGATGATTCTGGTGCTGCACCTTTATATATATCGCTAATATTGCCACCACCACAAGCTATTCCTGCAACATGAGTTCCGTGACCTGTATTATCTAAAACCGGAACAATTGAATATGGATCAGTTGATTCTATAGCTTTGTTTATTAATTCTTTATCATAAATTTTTTTTTCAAAACTTAAATCATATATATATTCTATTCTAGTCTTACCATTAGAATCCATAAATGCTGGATGCATATAATCTATTCCTGAATCAACAAATCCTACTAATGTACCTTTTCCATATACTTCATAAGTTGATACAGCTTGAGGCACACAGGTTGCTCTATTTCCTTCACTGTCTGCTGCATATAAGTTCTTTGGTAACTCTATATACTGAATGCTATTACTTGTTGCCAATTTAACTAAATTTTTTAGTGGCAAATTAATTAGTCCAAAGTTAAATCCTAAATCTTGAAATTCACCCTCTAATTCTTTAGCTAATACTGCTACATTTTCAGCTGTATCTCTATATAAAATAACAAGCTCAATTACTTCACCCAATTCTCCCGAAAAAAACTTTGTATTTATTCTATTTAATATATCTTGTGGTACATTAGTTAACAATCCAATAGCAGCATCAAGTTTAGATGATATTCTGTTAGATTCTGTAATTTCTATTTTAATCAACCCCAACTATTTTTATATAATAAGTTTATGCCTATAAATTGATTAATTGACTAAAAAAAGTAGTTATATACTTTTACGTATATAACTACTTAATAAAACTACAGTTTTATTTCTATTCTTTCTAATTTTGCAATTATATTTATCTCTTTTATTTCAGTTGTTTCTGTAAGTAAACTACCACCATTGCTAATTAATAGAACTTTGGAATTTCCAAGACTTCTTATTTGTCTTATCTTTCTCTCACCTTTATAATCAATTAAGAAAATACCATTATTGCTAAATTCTTTAACCATATGTGCAAAAGCTAAATCTCCCTTTAAAATTCTAAATCCAGACATATCATCGTTTTCTATTTGAAGATAAAGTACCTTATCTTGTGGATATCCTTCAACTTTATTAGAATGAACAGTTAATTCTCTTGTACCTTTAGTATTAGATAATGAATAATTGTATATAGGTACATTTTTTATGACTGAAGCAAATGCATCAGTCCATACTTCTGATTTTTCTACCTTAGTATTAACTGATTTTTTTAAAGTTTCTTTTTCTTTCATCAATTCTTCATCAGTAACAACCATATTTATATCATTCAAATCAGTTTTTAAGAATTTAGATACTCTTTCTATAAATGCTTCATTAGCTACTTTTCTTCCTAATTCAATGTCATTTATATACTTTTCTGCTACACCGAGCTTTTTACCTAATACCTTCGCTGATAATCCATTCTTTTCTCTTGCTTGTTTTATTTTTTCTCCTACACGGCTCACGTTATTCTCTCCCCTTTTGTTCCGCTTTATGCCATTCTCTTTCTTCAATTAAGTGTTCCAATAAATATTTAAGTGACCAATTACAAGAAACTGGTGTAGTTACAGCTAGTACTCCATCACTTGTAAATCCTCTTATATATTTTATCGCGCCCTTTAATTCACCTTCTGCAAATTTATTAAATATTATCATCTTTTCTTCCAGCATATCTTCTGGTTTTTCTACTTGTTCTAAGCCTGATATTAAATCTTTTATCTTAACATTGCCCATGTCCTTGTTAATTTTTATAACTTTTCCATAGCGTTGTTTTATTTTATTAATTTCATTATCCTCTAATCCGTATGCTAATATGCACTTAATATTAGGAATCATAATATCACCGCCTTCACTTATATATAAATTTGGCTACATTTTAGTAAAGTGTTGATACATGTATAAATCAATAAATTTAATTACATATATCAACACATATTTAAACTAAAACTTTTTTATTTTATAAACTATTCTTCAATTATTTCTGGTTCTCCATATGTTTCACCTTGAGTATCAACAGTCATCTTTTCAATAACTTGATCTTCATAAGGTCTGTCTTGCATATCTCTTTTTGCTGCAACTATTTCATCTGCAATTTCAATTCCTTCAATAACTTTACCAAATGATGCATATTGACCATCTAAATGAGGCGCATTTGCAACCATAAGGAAGAATTGGCTTCCTGCTGAATCTGGATGCATAGCTCTTGCCATAGATAATACACCTTTGCTATGTTTTAAATCATTTTTGAATCCATTAGATGTGAATTCACCCTTTATACCATATCCTGGGCCACCCATTCCTGTACCTTCTGGACAACCGCCTTGTATCATAAAACCTGGTATTACTCTATGGAATATTAATCCATCATAAAATCCTCTATTAATTAAATCAATAAAATTCTTAACTGTATTTGGAGCTATTTCTGGATATAATTCAGCTTTTATTGTTCCTCCATTTTTCATCTTTATTGTAACAATTGGATTTGCCATAAAAATTCTCCTTTCAAACATTACGATATTTAATATATTTCATATATTTATATAATATAAATATATATTTTCACTTAGTGCAATTTCATAACATATATTATTAGCTAAAATATTTGCATAAATTCATTTATATGCTAATTAAGAAATTTCTATTAATTTTTTAGAAAGTTCTATGGTCTTTTCGCTTCCATTTGAATTTATTATAGTTATACTACCTTGTTTCTCTTCAGTATTCAATAAATTCTTTTCTCCTAACCTTCTTCTTAATTCTTGAGAAGTACCAAGTCCACCATCTATTATAGGTATATCTTTATCAATTACTTTATATAATGTTTCTTTTATAAACGGATAATGAGTACATCCTAAAACAACTACACCTATATCATTATTTTTATATGGATTAAACTTTTCTTTTAAGTATTCTTCTAATTCTTCTCCACTTAGTATACCATGCTCTATAAATTCAACTAATTTAGCACATGGTAATGATACTATATCATAATCTTCACCGTATTTTTCCATTAAAGATTTAAATTTTTTTTCCTTTAAAGTCATAGGTGTAGCCATTATTATTATGTTGCCTTTTCTATTGTACTTAGTTGCTAATTTTAATGCTGGTTCTATACCTATTATAGGAATATTTTTATATTTACTTCTAACTAAATCTATTGCAGCACTAGTTGCAGTATTACAAGCAACTACTATTGCCTTTACATTTTTCTCTAATAATAATTCTACTGCATCAACTGTAAGAGTTTTAACTTCTTCAACAGTTTTAATTCCATAAGGTGCATTTTTAGAATCTCCAAAATATATATAATTTTCATTTGGCATTAAACGAATAGCTTCTTTCATTACACTTAATCCGCCTACCCCTGAATCAAAAAATCCTATAGGCCTATTTTTTTTCTCCAAAGTGTTCACACTCCAATTTTCCTATATTATCTAATAAACATTTTATTACTTTATTAAAAATAAATCTATATTGAATTATTTTTTATGTATAATTTTATTCCATATTCTATTTACAATTATACTATAATTATTAAATTAAAAATTTAGCTTTAAATATATTGACAGTATAGTATACTTGTAATAGAATTTTTATAATTAATAAATACGAATATTTTTATGTTTTATTTATTGTTTGTTCGATATATATCAAAATTAACTCTAAATTGCGAAAGGATGTGAATAGCAACTTACAGAATTATCTGTAACTGCTTATTATATGAATAATTTACTTTATGTTATTAAAAAAGAGAATCATAACGCTAAAGATCTAAATGCAATATTAAATGAAAATAGCCAAATTAAGTTCGTCTCATTTGTTGGTATTGATTTATCTGGTAATGATACTGATGAAAAAATTCCAGTTAAGCTTTTCTTAGAAAATATAGATTCATACTTAAACGGAATTGCTGTTCAAACAGATGGTTCTTCAGTAGTATTGCCTGGTATTGCTACATTGAACAATGCTAAAGTTGATATGATTACTGATCTAGATAGCAAGTGGTTTGTTGATTATAACTTTAACTTTATAGACCATGAGACTAACAGACCTGTAGGTACATTAAGAATACCATGCTTCTTATACCATGATAACAAACCTGTTGATTCTAGACACATTCTTAAAGCATCTGTCTCTGCTGTTAAGGACACTCTATCTAACTTATTTAAAAACAAACCTGAACTTTTAAATATTTATGATATTACCCCTGATGATATAGATGATATAATCGTTACTTCTGCCACTGAATTAGAATTTTGGGTTAAAACACCTAATGAAAATGCTGAAGTAGAAGAATTATCAACGTCTCAAGTACTACATGAACATTATTGGACTAGAACAAAAGGAGCTGTTAGAACAGCACTTGAAGAAACACTTCTTTTAATGGAAAAATATGATTTTGAACCTGAGATGGGTCATAAAGAGGTTGGTGGAGTAAGAGCTAAATTAAATTCATCTGGTAATTTTGATCATGTTATGGAACAAATAGAAATAGATTGGAAGTATTCAGATGCACTTCAATCTGCTGATAATGAGTTATTTGTAAGAATATTAGCTCAAGAAACTTTCAGAAGAAATGGTCTTGAAGTAACATTCATGGCTAAACCAATAGAAGAAGTAGCCGGATCTGGAATGCATACCCATTTAAGTATTAGTTTAAAATTAAAGAACGGAAAAATAATAAACATATTTAATGGTCCTAAAAATCACTTCTTAAGTGTAATAGGATATGGGGCTATAATGGGAATTCTTAAAAACTATGAAGTTATGAATCCATTTATTTCTTCAACAAATAATTCACTTAAGAGATTAAAACCCGGATTTGAAGCACCAGTATGTATAGTAACTTCACTTGGTAAGAGTCCTGAAAATCCATCAAGAAATAGATCTATCTTAGTTGGATTAATTAGGGATTTAGATTCTCCTTTAGCTACTAGATTTGAGCTTAGATCTCCAAATCCACATTCGAATACTTATATTACAATGGCAGTTTCTTATATGTCAATGCTAGATGGTATATTATATGCTGTAAACAAAACAGAAGATGAATTACTTGCTGAATTATCAAAGAAACCAGGTGAAGATGCCGATTATCTTGAAAAAGAAAGAGCTTATAGAAGTGAAGCAGATGTATTTGAAGACTTCTCAGAAGATGAAAGAAATAAATTCTTTGGTATAGCTCCTGCAACTATTTATGAAAATTTATCACAATTAGATAAATACCCTGAAAAAGTTGAAATATTAAAGAAAAATAATGTAATGACATCAGAAATAATAAATAGCTTTAAATTAGCTATATTACAAAGATGGACTACTGAAATTATTCACAGAATAATTAATAATTACATTAATGAAATAAGATCATTTTCATCACTTCATTCATTAGATAAAGCTTTAGACTTAGATGTGTCTAACTGGATGAAAATAAATGATCTAAGAATGTATATAATGAAAGATACTTATACTACTAAAAGTTTATTTACAAGAATTAAGATAGCATTTGTAAGTAAAGATTACGCAAAAGCATCAGAATTATATATTGAACTTGAAGATAAAATGAGACTTCTTAGAAATTTATATTCTTCTTATAGAAAAAATCTTTTAGATATATAAACAAAGTTGTATTTAAATGATACTTAAAATATAAAACTTAATAATCTTAAGTATTTTCTAAATAAAAAATGGGTGATAAAGTTTGTGCTTTTTCGCCCATTTTTTATTGCAAGTTTTGTCTAAATATCCTATATATGATATAATAAAGTGTAATTGTTTAACAAAAAACTTTTTTCTATATTCTGATATAATTATATACTTATTTGAATTTATGGGAATAATATTATATTATAATATTAATTATGAGGTGCTAATCATGCGTTTAATACCAATTGAATGTGTAAAAAAAGACACTATATTAGGTAAAACTATATATGATTCCGAGGGTAGGATTTTGTTAAAAAAGGGTGTAAAATTAACGCAACCTTTAATACAAAAAATCAAGCAGTTAAGTATACTTTCAATATATATAATCGATGAATATAGTGATTATGAAATAGAAGATATAATAAAACCTGAACTACGTCAAAAAGCTATTAGAATTCTTAAAGAAACATTTAATGATATTCAAAGAGTTTCTTCACTTCATAGCTTTGAAAAATGCTCAATTAATAATTATTCAAAACATGAACTAAAATATTTTGAAAATATAAGTACTATCTCAGAAGAATTATTAGATAATATATTATCTAATAAAAATTTATTAATTTCTTTAGTAGATATAAAAAATATGGATAATTATACTTATCAACACTCTGTAAATGTAGCTGTTTTATCTTTAGTTTTAGGAATAAGTTTAAAACTCCCAAAAAGAAAGCTAATTCAATTATGTAGTGGTGCATTGCTTCATGACATAGGTAAAACATTTATAGACAAAGATATACTATTAAAGCCTGGTAAATTAACTCCTGAAGAATTTGATGTTATAAAAAAACATCCTGAAAGAGGATATAATTTTTTAAGCAATTTATATAATATTAATTCTAATAGTAAATTAATAATATTACAGCATCATGAACGAGTAGATGGCTTAGGTTATCCTTTCGGATTAAGTGAAAATAAAATTAATTATATGGCTAAAATAGTAAGCATTGCAGATGTATATGACGCTTTAACGTCTGATAGACCATATAAGCGTGCTATGTATCCTGGTGATGCATTAGAATACATAATGTCTAACTCAGGAACTTTCTTTGATTATGAAATGGTTAAAGTATTTTCTAGAGTTATAATACCGTTCCCAAATGGAACTATAGTATGTTTAAGTAATGGTGATGTTGGCATAGTTGAAGAGACTTTTCCAAATTATCCTCTTAGACCTCAAATAAAAATATTAAAAAGTGATAACAAGAAAATTATTGGATCTCGTATTAATTTATTGACTGAATTGTCAATAGTAATATCCAGTATAAAATATGAAGCATAAAAAAATGTTACAATAATTAAATTGTAACATTTTTTACTTATAACTTATTTATTTAGCTATATCAAATACTTCTAAGTTCTTACTTTTATCAAATTCTTCTAATTCAACATCTGCAATTGCTCTTAGTGTATCTAATGCAGTAATAACTCCTAAATTTCTCTCAACAGCTGCTCTTCTAATTAAGAAACCATCTCTCTTAGAGTCATTACCTTTAGTTGGAGTGTTAACTACTAAATCAACTTCTCTATTTTTAACTATATCTAAAATATTAGGCTTTTCTTCATCTATCTTACGAACTTCTTCTGCATATATTCCTTCTTCTCTTAATAAATTGCATGTTCCTATTGTTGCTATAAACTTATAACCAACTTTAGCAAGATCCTTAGCTATCGGTAAAAATTCTGCTTTATTATGCTTATTAATTGTTGCGAGTATTTTGCCTTTTTCCTTTGATGGATACATATTAGCACCTACAAAACCTTTATAAAGAGCTTCTTTTAAATTTCTACCTACTCCTAAAACTTCTCCTGTTGATCTCATTTCAGGCCCTAAGCAAACTTCTACATTCGGTAATTTCTGAGTTGAGAATACTGGAACTTTAACTGAAACTAGTTCTGGTTCTTTATATATATCTACTCCATATCCTAAATCATTTAATTTAGCCCCCATCATAACTTGTGTAGCTATATCAACAATTGGTACTTTGCTAACCTTACTTATATAAGGTACCGTTCTTGATGCTCTTGGATTAACTTCAATTACATACAAGTTTCCTTCAAACTCTATGAATTGAATATTTATCATTCCTTTTATTCCTATTGCTAAAGCCAACTTCTTAGTATATTCTAAGATTTTCCCCTTAATTTCATCACAAACATTTTGACTTGGATACATAGTTACACTATCCCCAGAGTGAACTCCTGCTCTTTCTAAATGTTCCATTATGCCTGGTATAAGAATATTTTCCCCATCAGATATAGCATCTACTTCTATTTCTCTACCCATTAAATATTTATCTATAAGTATTGGATTCTTTTTATCTTTTGCAAATGCATTAGTTAAGTAGAAAATTAATTCTTCTTCATCATGAGTTATTTCCATTCCTTGACCACCAATTACATAAGACGGTCTAACAAGTACTGGAAATCCTAATCTTTCTGCTTCTTCTAATCCCTCTTCTACTGACCATATACCTTTACCTTTAGGTCTTGATATATCTAATCTTTCTAATAGTTCATCAAATTTTTCTCTATCTTCTGCCATATCTATTTGATCTGCTGTAGTTCCTAAAGTCTTAATATTTTTTTCCTTTAAGAAATTAGCAAGTTTAATTGCTGTTTGACCACCAAATTGAAGTATTACTCCATATGGATTTTCCTTTTCAATTATATTTAAAACATCTTCTTCTGTTAATGGTTCAAAATATAACTTATCTGATATATCAAAATCAGTACTTACAGTTTCAGGATTATTATTTACTATTATAGTTTCAATATCAAGTTTCTTTAATGCTTTTACACAATGAACTGATGCATAATCGAACTCAATTCCTTGACCTATTCTTATTGGACCTGACCCTATTACTATTACTTTTCTTCTGTTTGATACTTCAACTTCATCATATTGTTCATAAGTAGAATAGTAATATGGTGATAATGCTTCAAATTCTCCTCCACAAGTATCAACCATTTTATATGATGGTTTTATGCTCCAAATATCTCTTAATCTATATATATCTTCTGGACTTACCTTTAACATATCTGCTATTGCTTTATCAGAAAAACCTTTTTTCTTTAAGTTTTGTAACCATTCTTTATCTAAATCTTCTATCTTGCTTAATTTTAATCTTTGTTCTTCTTCAACTATCCATTTAATTTTTTCTAAGAAGAATTTATCTATACCAGTAATTTTATTTATTCTTTCAATCATGTAATCACGTCTTAACATTTCTGCTAAAGCGAATATTCTTTCATCATCTGGTTTCATTACCAACTCTTTAAGTTCTGACATACTATGTTCTTTAAATTTTTTATGATCTAAAGAATATTTTCCTATTTCTAAGCTTCTTATTCCTTTTAAAAATGCTTGCTCAAAATTAGCTCCTATAGCCATTATTTCTCCGGTTGCCATCATCTTAGTTCCAAGCTGTCTATCAGCACCAAAGAATTTATCAAAAGGCCATTTTGGTATTTTTATTACAATATAATCAAGTGTTGGTTCAAAACATGCATATGTCTTTTGAGTTACAGCATTTTTTATTTCATCTAATCCATATCCAAGAGCTATTTTAGCTGCAAGTTTTGCAATAGGATATCCTGTTGCCTTTGATGCTAAAGCTGAACTCCTTGAAACCCTAGGATTAATTTCTATTACTGCATATTCAAATGTATTCGGATTTAATGAAAACTGAACATTACATCCTCCCTCTATACCTACAGCATTTATTATATTTATAGATGCTGTTCTAAGCATTTGATATTCCTTATCCGAAAGTGTTTGTGACGGTGCAACAACTATACTATCACCTGTATGTATACCCACAGGATCTATGTTTTCCATATTACATACAGTGATGCAGTTTCCATAAGAATCTCTCATTACTTCATATTCTATTTCCTTCCAGCCCTTAACACTTTTTTCAAGTAAAACTTGACCTATTGTGCTTAATTGAAGACCTGATTCTAGTATTGTTCTTAACTCTTCTTCATCATCTGCAATACCGCCACCAGATCCACCTAATGTGTAAGCTGGTCTTACTATAACTGGATATCCAATTCTACTAGCAAAATCTATACCTGCTTGTAAGTCAGTAACAATTTCACTTTTTATAACTGGTTCTCCTATTCTGTTCATCATATCTCTGAATAGCTCTCTATCTTCGCCTTCTTTTATAGATTCAATAGATGTTCCTATTACTTTTACATCATATTTTTCTAAAATGCCTGAATCATGTAATTCTACAGCAAGGTTAAGTCCTGTTTGACCTCCCATTCCTGCAAGTAAACTATCTGGTCTTTCTTTCGCAATAACTTTTTCAATAAATTCTAACGTTAAAGGCTCTAGATATACCTTATCTGCAACTTCTTTATCAGTCATTATTGTTGCTGGATTAGAGTTTATTAAAACAACTTCTATTCCCTCTGATTTTAAAGCTTCACAAGCTTGAGTTCCTGAATAGTCAAACTCAGCTGCTTGACCTATAACTATTGGACCTGATCCTATAACTAAAACTTTTTTTATATCTTTATTTAATGGCATTTATCTTCATCCTCCTATAGTGCATATTTTAAAAATTTATCAAATATATATTCGCTATCCTTGGGACCCGCTGATGCCTCTGGATGGAATTGGACTGAGTATATTGGTAAAGTCTTATGCTTTAATCCTTCTACAGTTCCGTCATTTATATTTACATGAGTTACTTCAACATCTTCTGGTAATGTTTCTACTACATAACCGTGATTTTGAGAAGTTATATGAACTATATTTTCTTCTAAATCTTTAACTGGATGATTGCATCCTCTGTGACCAAACTTTAGCTTTGTAGTTTTTCCACCTAAAGTTAATGCTAATAATTGATGTCCTAGACAAATACCTACAATAGGCTTTTTACCTACTATTTTTTTTACATTTTCTATAACAAAATCTAAATCCTCTGGATCTCCAGGTCCATTAGACAAAAATACTAAATCTGGATTAACACTTAAAATTTCTTCTGCACTTGCTGTTGCAGGAAATACTGTTAACTTACAACCTCTTTTTTTGAAATTAGTTATTATATTTTGTTTTATTCCAAAATCCATTATAGCTATATGTTTTCCACTTCCGTTAATTACATACTTTTCTTTAGTAGTAACATTCTTTACTGCTTCTTTATTAGAAAAACTAGCTATTTTTTCTTTTATAGATTTATCATCTAAATCTTCTAATGCAATGATTCCTCTCATTGTTCCACTGTTTCTTAAAACCTTAGTTAAAGCTCTTGTATCAATGCCCTCTAATCCAATAACCTTTCCTTGCTTTAAGAAATCTTCTAGTTCTAATTCACACCTAAAATTACTTGGTAAATTGCATTTTTCTCTAACGATAAATCCTCTAACCTTTATTGAATCTGATTCCATGTCCTCAAGATTTATACCATAATTCCCTATTAAAGGATAAGTCATAGTTACTATTTGACCATAATAAGATGGATCTGTAAGTACTTCTTGGTACCCTGTCATTCCAGTAGTAAATACTACTTCCCCAATACTTTCTTTTAAATATCCAAAAGCCTTACCTTCAAAAACCATACCATTTTCCAATATAAGCTTTGCTTTCATAATTAATCCTCCTTAATCTATGTTTTAAAATTTATATTTTTATATAAAATAAAAGGATACTAAAGAGACAACCATAAAAGAGAGCTCTTTACTATCCAAACATATTTATCAAGTATACTAATTGCTTTAAACAAAGCTGTATTATTTTTTTCTAACTCATAATATATCATAGAAATAGACTCCTTTCTGGCCTCACTGGACCAATTTAAAGTGTATCTTTAGACAGATATTTATTTATATATATTTACCTTGTTTCTTATTGTAGTTTATCGTACATATACTGTCAAGAAAAATAGATTATTTTTTATTTAAATATATTTACTATTATTTTTGACTATAACAATTTTATAAGAATAATTTACAAACTAATTATTATATACATTCTTGTTTGAAGAATCTAACTCTTTAGCAAGATTTATTATCTTTTTAAAATCATTAATTAAATCAACTGAGAGTTTTTCTGCTTTGCTGTAGATTTCTCTTATAGTATTATCATTAATATTTGATTTTAATCTTGATATTATGTCTCTTCCATAAGAGTGGAATACTTTGTGTTTTTCATCTATTTCATTCCAAATTACTAATATTTTTTCATTTTTAGGCTTCATAGAATAATAGAAATGTCCAAATCCACACTTATGTTCATTTACTTGAAGTGCTGATATTTCTCTATCATTAACAATTTTACTTAAAGTTTGTAGCCAGTTTTGATGAGCTGTAATTGCTTTATTAATTGTTTCTATAAACAAATTATTAGTTATCATATAATATTCATCATTAACTAAAGTACCTATTATTTTAGATGCATTATCTAAATCTTCTTCCATTAAACTTATGGGTTCTATAATGCTTCCTAACGTATTACTTATATCTTTTAATGCTATCGTATCCTCACCTAATTTTTCAATATCCTCATCAAATTTTCTCATACTAGTTGCTACTTCATCCATAGATGTATTTATTTCTTCACTATTAGCTGCAATAGATGTTATTGATTCATTTATATTATTAACACGCTCTCTATTCTCTTTACTTGTTTTAACAACTGAATCTAAATTTTGATTTAACTTTCCTAAAGAATCAACAGTATCATCAACACTAGCATTACTTTTATTAGATGCAGATTCAATATCAGTTATAAAATCAGACATACTATTAGTTAAATTTTTAGTCTCATCAGCTAACTTTCTTATTTCTTCTGCAACTACTGCAAACCCTCGTCCACTTTCTCCAGCTCTTGCAGCTTCTATTGACGCGTTTAAAGCCAAAAGATTAGTTTGTTCTGATATTTCACTTATAGCTTTTATGACATTTTGTACATTTTCTATTACATGAATTAAATTACTCATATCATCTTTCATTCCAATAGAATGAGATATTGCTGTGTCCGAAAAAACCTTTATTTCTAATAATTCATCCTCGCTTCTTTTTATGGAATCTAATAAAGTTGTAGAATTCAATGATAAATCAGATATTGATTGTGTCATATCAGTATGTGCAGCTGTTACTTCTTCTGATGTGCTAGATAATATTTCAGATGTGTTGGACACACTTTCCATTAATTCAGCTATTTCGCCAGTTACATATTCTATCTTTTCTTCTTTATCCTTTAAAGTTAAATCTAAATTACTCATCTGAATAACAGAATTTAAAACTAATCTAGTTATATCTTGAAATTTATCCTTACCACTATTCAATCTCATATGTATTGCTTTAACTTTATCTAAAACATCTCTATCTATTTTTATATTCTCTTTTGGTAATTTTAATCTAGAAATATTATTTATAACTTCACTTATAACCCTATTTTTATTATTAAACATATAAAACCTCTCCTTCTTAATATCCTTATATTAATTATCGTTTTTAATTTATTTCTTTTAACAAAATTTTGTAATTTAAGCTATTATTTTATGATATTATTATTAATCCACTTAATTACATAATCTATTGCATTCTCATCATTACTTGGTGCTATAAATTTCGAATTATTGATTAACCTTTCCGCTCCACTTCTAACGCAAAATCCATAGTCAGCTAATTTAACCATTTCAATATCATTCATATTGTCACCAATGGTTATTAGATTCTGTGATTTTATATTGTATATATCTACTAATTTTTCAATAGCTTTTCCTTTGGAAGTATTATTAGGTACTATTTCTAAATATCTAGCACCACTTCTTATTATATTTCCGTTACCATAATTCCTTATAAAGTTTTCTTCAAGTACATCTATTTCCTCTTCTTCTCCCACAATAAGAACCTTTGTCCATTTTTTATTCCAAACCTCTGTAGGTAAATTATATATAACTTGATATCCTAGTTTTGAAAATCTATCTGTATATTTACATGAAGAATAAATATATACTTTTTCCTCAGAATACACCTCAATTCCAAGAGTAGGATTATCATTTTTTACTAAAGTAATTGTATTTTTTCTCTCATCTTCTATAAACTTTTCATAAATAACTCTATTATTTTTATAATCATATATTTTTGCTCCATTATACAATATCACTGGTAAAGTAACATTTATATCATTTAAAAATCTCCCAGCTGATGCCACTATTCTTCCAGTAGCTAAAGTAAAGTTTCCACCCTTACTTATAAAATAATCTATTGCTTTTTTATTTTCATAAGATAACTTACCATCACTATCTAATAATGTTCCATCCATATCTGAAATTAACAAACATCCATAAAAAAATTTCTCCATAATTTCCCCCTAATTACTACTTGCTATTAAAAAATACTAACCCAACTTATTATTATCTTAGTATAAGTAATATTTTAAAACTATGTTGATATCTGCATAAGTAAAGTGGACTGAGTAATTNNCTTGCTCCCAATATAAAATTTAGACAAGCAGTAAATGTGGTTATTAAAAGGAAACTCGACTTCGCTGAGTAAGTTCGAGAAACAAAATATAAAATTGCACTGTGTGAAAGTTCGTGTTCCCAAATATAAAATTTGGACACTTACTTTTGACTCTCACTTAACGATTCTCAAAGTCCAATTACAATGCCACTTTACCTATTGCAGATATCAACATTCTCCTAAAACATGATTCTATTTTATATGAGCAATATTTTATTATAAAGACGGACAGGAATTGGAATTTATTTTTAAATTTCTTAAAGTAAATTCCTCTATCCAGTGAGCCTTATTCTAAAATATCATCTTAACTTAAGCATTATTTTTTAATATTATCTTTCTACTTATTGATCTTGGAATTAATTTAGTTCCCCATACTAATAATTTATTTTTATATCCTGGAATTATAATAGCTTTTCCTTTAAAAAATTCTTTATATGCTATTTTAGCAACTTTATCTGCATCCATTAAATACTTTTTAGCCTTTTCAGATTTCTTTATTCCAGCCTTACTTTGAAAAGATGTTTTTACAGGTCCAGGACACACACAACTTACCTTTATTCCTAAATCTTTTACTTCTTCATACAAAGCTTCAGTTAGTGATAACACATATGCCTTACTAGAATAATACATTGCCATCTTAGGTCCACCAACAAATGCAGCTGTTGAAGCTATATTTATTACTCCGCCATGATTTTTTTCTACCATTTTTTCTATAAAATATTTCGTTAAATTTGTTAAAGAAACTATATTTATATTTATTAAGTTTTCTTCAAATCTTGATTCACCTTTGTGGAAAAATCCAAATGATCCTATTCCCGCATTATTTATTAAATAATCCACAGTTATATTTTTTTTATCCACAAATTTAAATATTTCTTCACAAGAATTGTGGATAGATAAATCCACAGATAAAATATCAACATCCACTTTATACTCGTTTTCTATATAATTTTTAACTTGTAATAACTTTTCTTTATTTCTTGCTACTATAAGCAAATTACAGTTATCTTTAGCAAACAATTTAGCCAATTCTAATCCTATACCTTCTGTACCACCAGTAATTAATGCATGCTTCCTCAAATTGTTAACATCCTCTTTCTGTACAATAACTTAATTTAAATCAGTATTAATAATATTAAAATTAAATAACTTTCTTTATAAAATTTATTGATTATATAATATAATGTTTTTTTAATTTATTAATAAAATTATATCAAATAACATAATTATAATATATTAAAAAATGTGTAGATTAACCATATTAAATCTACACATTTCATCTCTATAATATCTCTTCATATTTCTTTATATCCATATTCTTTATTTCTATTGTCTCACCAAAAGAACTTGTAGCGATATCTATCTTATAGTTGCATATATCTCTATATCTTTGAAGTATTGACTGTTTAACCTGTAATGATTGAACTTTAAACTTTCTTATTATATAAGTATTTTTTATTCTTGAACCATTTGTTAATAAAATATTATTTTCTTCTATTGCTATCCCATTATTTAAATAATCAATATAACCTAATATAATTTGAGAAGTACATAATATTAATGACAAAATAAATTTAAAACTATTTATCATATATAACTTAGGTAAAAATTGCTTAGTTAATAAAATTAATATTAAAGAAACCACTATAGAAACTATACATCTCTTAAATATAAATCTAAAAATTGATTTTTTAGACGCTTTATCTATATCTTTAGTTATCTTATATTCTGGTAAAAATTCATTTATAAATTTATCTTTTTCTGAACCTTTTAAACTTGGAAAAAGTAATGAATTTGTTTCATCATCACCTATAACTATTGCTTCAATTTTATATAAATCCAATAATTGTTGTAATAAATTTTGTTTTAATTTTAATCCTTGAATTTTTTCTAATGATATAGAATATTCTTTTAAATCAATTGTTCCATACCTTATATTAAAAGAATCTTCGCTTCTTATAATTTTAAAATTACCATATTTTAAAATTTCTATTCCTATAGAAATTATTGTTGAAAAAACATATATAAAAGCAAATATAAATAATAACTTCAACACTAAATCAAAAATAGTACCATTTAATATATAATCTTTTGCTGATTCTAAGTAGTTCTCAGCATTGTTAATAACTGATTTTTTAAATACTTTACTAAATTTATTTCCTATAATAAATAAAGCCATAATCCATCCAAATTTATTTTTTGTTAATGCATAAATTGCTATATCTTTATACTCTACTTGTAACTCTTTAACATTGCTATAAACATCTTCTTCATTGACATCTTGTCCTGATACAGCTTTTTGTATTAGTAACGCATATTCTTTTTTTACAACCAATTCAAATTCTGCTTCATTTAAAGTTGCATTACCACTATTTAATTTTAAAGTCACAGATCCGAGAATTCTATCTAAAATGGTTGTTTTTAAATCAACTGTAGTTATTTGTTTAAGCGGAATTTGTTCTTTTGTTTTTTCTATCATTCCTTTTACATAAACAAACATGTTATCTTCTATATAGAAATACTTACTTCTCCATAATAATATTGAATATAGCACAATAAAAAATCCAATTGCGAATGTCCAAATAATAAAATTAAAGTCTTCTTTTATTTTTATTAATGCAAATAGCAATATAAATATTAAATATATATTAGAAATTATACTTTTAATTATATTGCTCCAATGCCCTCTATAAATTTCTGTTTTTCTCATTAAATTCTTCAACCTTTTCTTTTATTTTATTATTTAAATATTCACCTATCTCTTCTGCAACTTTAACTTCTATATTAGGTATTTCATGCGATCCCCCAGCTGTAAAGATTTCAATATTAGCAAGTCCTAGTCTTGAATTTATAGGACCTCTATTAATTTTTATGTGCTCTATTTTTATTATTGGTACAATAGTTCTTTTTTTAGTAAAAATTCCTTGAGTAAAATCAATTTTGTCACTAGTAAGTTCATATATCCATGTTTTATATTCTATTATTGGATTTATAATAGTATCTATGATACATAATAGTCCTATTATCGATATTCCTAGTAAAATATATTTTGAATTTTTCACTATCCACTGAATCTCAAATTTAGATTCCATAATATAAAATACTATTAATGATATGAATAAAAATAATATTGTTCCAATACATCTTGAAATCACCCAAGATTTAATAGCATTTTTGTGTAACTTATTCCCCATATTTCCCCCTTGATGTTTTTCTATTTATAAAACACATGCTAGACTTATTATACAAATTAATTTTTCTCTTATAATTTCATCTTAACATGAGGAATATCAACTTCATCATATACATTAGAAATTGCTTTAAACCCCACACTTTCATAAAGTTTTTTTACATACAATTGAGATGATACAACAATTGTCTCTTCATTAAGTTCATTTTTAAGAAAATCTACACTTTTTTTCATAAGTTCAAAAGCTATGCCTTTTCTTCTATATTCTTTTAAAACTAAAACTCTTCCTATTGAAGATTCATTATATATAATTCCACTTGGAATAAGCCTTGCATATGCAACTATTTTACTTGAATCTTTCATAAATAAATGATAAACATTTTTGTCTATATCATCAAAATCATTTTCTTGATATATTTTTTGTTCACAAGCAAATACCTCATACCTAACTTTGCATATTTCATATAACTCGTCTAAAGTAAGTTCATTAAATTTTTTAATATCCCACTCCATAAAATTCCCCTTATCTTATTTGACCATTTCCATAGATAATGTATTTTGTAGTTGTAAGTTCATTTAATCCCATTGGACCTCTTGCGTGAAGCTTTTGAGTACTTATTCCGATTTCTGCACCAAATCCAAATTCGCATCCATCTGTAAATCTTGTTGAAGCATTAACATAAACTGCTGCCGCATCAACTCTTTGTAAGAATTTTTGTGAATTTTGATAATTGTTAGTTATTATTGCTTCTGAATGTCCTGATCCATACTTATTTATATGTTTAATAGCTTCATCTATATTATCTACAATTTTGATACCAATTATAAAATCTAGATATTCCTTGCCCCAGTCTTCATCCGTTGCTTCTTTTATATCATTAACTATCTTCATTACTTTGCTATCGCCTCTTACCTCAACATTTTTTTCTCTCAATGCTGAAATAATCTTAGGTAAAAATTCTTCTGCAATTTTTTCATTAACTAATAATTTTTCTTCTGCATTACAAACAGCTGGTCTGCTTGTTTTAGCATTTATTATTATATCTTCTGCCATCTTAAAATCAGCTTCTTCATCAACATAAACATGACAGTTTCCTACTCCTGTTTCTATTACTGGAACAGTTGCATTTTTAACAACAGCTTGAATAAGACCTGCTCCCCCCCTTGGAATAAGAACATCTATATATTCATTTAATCTCATCATTTCATTTGCAATTTCTCTACTTGTATTTTCTATTAATTGAAGTGAATACTCTGGAAGTCCTGATTCTTTTATACCTTCACAAAGTGCTTTAACTATTGCTTTATTAGAATTTATTGCTTCACTTCCGCCTCTTAATATTACTGCATTTCCTGCTTTTAAGCATAAACCCGCTGCATCACAAGTAACATTAGGTCTAGCTTCATATATTATTCCTATAACACCCATTGGCACTCTTTGTTTACCAATTTGAAGACCATTAGGTCTCTTCCACATGGAAATAACTTCACCTATTGGATCATTAAGATTAACTAATTGATTTAATCCATCCGCCATATCTTCAAGTCTTTTTTCATCTAAAGACAGCCTATCAAGCATAGCCTTTGATGTACCTTTTAGAATAGCATTTTCTAAGTCTTTCTTATTTTCAGCAAGAATATACTCTTTATTTTCTAATAATTTTTGCCCCATTTTTATTAAAGCATCATTCTTTTCACTTGTTGTAGCATTCATAAGAACATATGATGCTTCCTTTGCTCTTTCACCTTTTAAAATCAACGCTTTCATTTCTATACCCCCAATTATTTTATTTTTTGTGTTATTTTTTCATAGCGTACTTTACACTATCTATTTTTTACCTAAAAATAAAGTTCCCACATCTTCACCATCTAAAACATTTAATATTACGCTTGGATCACTTCCATTAGCTAAAATCATATCTACACTTGAAGATACTGCTTTTTTAGCTGCTGCAAGTTTTGTTACCATTCCGCCAGTTCCTAAATTTGAACCAGCACCTCCAGCGCAACTTTCTAGTTCTGGTGTTATCTCTTCTACAACTTTTAATAACTTTGCATCATTATTGCTTCTAGGATCTGAATCATAAAATCCATCTATATCAGATAATATTATTAATAAATCAGCTTTTACTAGTGTTGCAACTATAGCTGATAAGTTATCATTGTCCCCAAATCTAACAATATTCTCTATCTCATCTATTGAAACTGTGTCATTTTCATTAACTATTGGAATTATTTTATTTTCCATTAATGTTTCAAATGTGTTACATACATTTTCTCTAATATGATCATCTTCTACTACATCTCTTGTAAGTAAAACTTGACCAACAACATGACTATATTCACCAAAGAATTTACTATATATATGCATAAGTTCACATTGTCCTACTGATGCAACTGCTTGTTTTTCTCTTATACCTTCGGGCTTTTCTTTTAACTTTAATTTGCTTACACCAACACCTATAGCGCCTGATGTTACTAAAACAACCTCTTTTCCTGAGTTAACAATATCAGATAAAACTCTAGTTAATTTTTCAATTCTTCTTAAGTTGATATTACCATTATCATAGGTTAATGTTGAAGTTCCTACCTTTACAACTATTCTATTTGCATTAATTAAATTTTTACGAAAGCCCATATTTTTTCTCTCCTTAAAGTTAAATTCTTATGATATTTATATTACTATACCTTATTTCTCTTATCAAGGTAACTAAAAAAGCTATACCCTAATTTTTATTAAGATATAGCCTATATATTTTACTCAACCCACTTTGCTTATGCATATATCAATACTTTGCTAAAATATAATTCTAGTTCTTTAGTCTAAATTTTGATATTTCTTGTTCTAAAATTTCTGCTTGCGATGCTAATTCCTCTGTTGCTGCTGCTGTCTCTTCTGCTGTTGCTGAATTAGTTTGAATAACTTCTGATATTTTATCTACCTTAACTGACATATCTCCCAAAGCTTCTGATTGATCTTCAGATGCTTTGGCTATTTGTTTTACTAATTCAGCTGTAGTATCTACATCTTTTACTATTTCTCCTAATGCATTTAAAGTTTCCTTCGCTAATACATTACTATTTTTTACAAACTTCATAGAGTTTTGTATTATTTCATTTGTATGCTTAACTTCTTTTGATGATTGTTCTGCTAATGATTTTACTTCTTCGGCAACTACTGCAAATCCTCTTCCTGATTCCCCAGCTCTTGCTGCCTCTATGGCAGCATTTAGTGCCAATAAATTGGTTTGTGAAGCAATTTCCTCTATTGTACTAGTTATTATTTCAATTTCGTTTGACATTTCACTAACCTTTTCCATAGATAGCATCAATTCTTCCATTTTTTTATTTCCATCTAAAACCATTCTTTTAGTATTTTCAAAAACTTCATCAGCTTTTTTAGTACTCTCAGTATTTTTATTTATCTTAATTAAAACTTCATTAAATTTAGAAAATAAATCTTCTACTGCGTTTGCCTGTTCCACTGCACCATCAGACAAACTTTGAGTAGTTGAAGCTATTTCTTCTGAACTACTTGCTACTAAATCAGATGCTTGATGTATATTTTTAAATATACTGTTAAATGAATTTATAATATTATCTAAAGAATCTTTTATAGGCTTAAAATTTCCTTTATACTCTATCAATGTGTTAACATCTAAATTTTCATGGGCTATATTCTCTATAACTCTTGAAATATCATTCACATAACCACTTAAATTTTTTATAGTTTCATTTAAATCTCTACTCATTTCGCCCATTTCATCCTCAGATACATAACTATTATCTATGCTTAAATTTCCTTCCGATAAGTCTTGAGATACTTTTTTCACATGATTAATTCCTTCAAGTAAACTAGATTGAATTACTCTACTTATTAATACAATTGAACTTATCATTAATATTAGTATTATAACTGCTAATATAAATATTAAATTTCTGGTTTTTTTAGCTTCTTCTACAAATGTTAAAGCATTGTTGTTAGTAGTTTCTCCAATATCTATTAGATTTTCCCTTGCTCTATCTATCCCTTCATTATATTTTCCATTAATTAAATCATAAGCTTCTAAATCCTTATTCTCTAAAAGTAATGAAAAAATCTGTTCTCGTTCATCTTTAACTTCATCTATATTATTTTCAAATTTACCAATTAAATTATGATCGTCTATATATATTTTTCTAAGATTATTTATATCTTCTTCTAAAAGCTTCACTTGATCATCTACACTAGAAATATTGTTCTTTATTTTATCTTCGTTATTTTCAATTAAAGCTTGGTACATATCTCTTTGCATTTTCAGGAATTCAGTTTTCATATTCCAAGTTATTTCAACAGCCTTAAATGGTTCATTATATAATTTGTTAACTTTTTCAGATATAAATTGTAAGCTTATTAATGACATAATCATAAAAATTAATGTAAATACTAATATTATAGAAAAGCTTTTTCTTACTTTTTTTCTTATGGAAAGATTCTTAAATTTTTCCTTAATTCTTTTGTACATATAAATTTCCTCCTTGGATATTTAATCCTAATCTAAAGAAAATATAAATAATTAAATTCTTTTATATATTATATGTAAGTATGTGCATTAAACTGCAAATTTTTACATAGCTTTAGTTGAAATTTTTATGTAAAAAATATAATATTTCAAAATAAAAATTAAACTTTTATTTTAAATTAGCACTATCTTTTTTGCTTTTTCTATATTAAAATAATAACTGTTGTATATTTATAAAGAAAAAGGGGATAAATATGAATAAAAATACAGATGTAAATATAAATTTAAATATTTCCTCATTATTGAAGTTTATAATTCCTTCACTTATAGGAATTGTATTATTTATGACTCCAATAATGCTAGGTGGACAATTCACAATTCCAGTAGCATTTTTATCAAATTTATTTGTAGATACATTAAAAGGCATTTTACCTTTTATCTCTCTTATATTGATATCAATTTCTGCTATTGGAAGTATATTAATAAAAGTTTTTAAAACTGAAAATAAAATTTTAAATTCATTGTTTAATGTTAGTTATTCTTGGTTAACAGCTAGAATAGTAGGTATGATTTTAGTTATAATGACTTATTTTAAAATAGGACCTGAATTTATATGGTCTGATAGTACTGGTGGAATGATTTTATTTAGTCTTCTTCCATTATTAACTGCCGTATTCTTATTTGCAGGTTTATTTTTACCATTATTACTTAACCACGGTTTATTAGAATTTGTAGGTGCTTTACTTACTAAGGTAATGAGACCTTTATTTAAACTTCCTGGTCGTTCTTCAATAGATTGTATCACTTCTTGGCTAGGTGACGGAACTATTGGAATATTACTAACTAGTAAGCAATATGAAGAAGGCTTTTATACAAAAAAAGAAGCTTCTGTTATAGGAACTTCATTTTCAGCAGTTTCTATAACATTTAGTTTGATGGTTATAACTCAAGTTGGACTTTCACATATGTTTGTTCCATTCTATTTAACAGTTACTTTATCTGGTATCATTGCAGCTATAGTACTTCCAAGAGTGAGACCATTATCTAAGAAGCCTGATACATATATTGATGGAAGACCATTAGAAAAAAATGTGGATCTTATACCTAATGGATATACTCCATTTACATGGGGATTAAAAAATGCTATTGATAAAGCTGAAGATAATTTTAGCTTTCACTCATTTGTTGAAGATGGTCTAAAGAATGTAGTAGATATGTGGCTAGGAGTATTACCAGTAGTTATGTCTATGGGCGGAATTGCTCTTATGATTGCTGAATACACTAACTTCTTTTCAATGCTTGGATTACCTTTTATACCATTACTAAAGTTATTACAAGTTCCTGAAGCTGTTGCTGCTTCTAAAACACTAGTGGTAGGTTTTGCAGACATGTTTATACCATCTGTATTAGCTACAAGTATTCAAAATGAAATGACTAGATTTATAATAGCGTGTACATCAGTAACGCAATTAATTTATATGTCTGAAGTAGGTGGATTACTTTTAGGTTCAAAAATACCAGTTTCATTCAAAGATTTAGTTATAATCTTCCTAGAAAGAACTGTTTTAACATTGCCTATAATAGTATTAATAGCAAACTTATTGTTTTAAAAATGTGTTAATAAAAAATTAAGCAATAGAATGATTTATGAACAACATTCTATTGCTATTTTTATTCTATATAAGATCCACTGATTTTCTTATGATTCTCCAATACCATCTATTTTCCATTCACCTAGATTATTTTCTCTAATCAAAGTAAACATCTTCTCATAGTCTCCACTATCTTCTGGCTCTTTACTTTGATCTTTGTATTGTACATTATATTTAACAGTATATTTTCTTACATTTTCTCTTTTTATCTCTACTCCACTTGTAAAATAGCTTTTACAAATTCCTTCATCTGTTATTAACTCTAAAGAATCCAATCTGCAACTTTCTAAATTATCTAATCTAAAATTAACATCCTTATATCTTGTTGTATAACAGGTCAATAAATTTTTTAATTGATGTGAATTTTTATATTTAAATGACTCTCTTATAACATCTTCTGGTGATTTTATAGCCTCAGGTAATTTTATAGATTCTATAAAACTTTCTTCAACTACACATTCATTTTCACTTTTAGCGTCATTAACTTTTTGCTCACTACATCCAACTGCCAAAATTGAAGCTATAAATATCAATAATATTAATATCTTATTTTTTAAACCTCTCATATTTTCCGTTGCCAAAAATCTATAAATATCTATAAATCTTGTTTAATTACCTATTCTACCTGTCTGATTTTGCAATGAATAAATCCATATGCTACTTTCATTTGATATGACAGTCCAAGGTCTTAAATTCCGATACAACGAATCGTACATATTAGCATTATCTTTTGGGTGATATTATGCTAATTCATATTTTGAAAGATTTATTGAAGCGTTAAAATCTCTATCTATCTTTAGTCCACAAGAACATTGATAAATTCTGTCTTTAAGCTTTAAATCTTTCTTGATAGCTCCACAACAACTACAAGTTTTACTTGACGGAAACCATATATCAGCTTCTATAAATTCTATTCCATAAAACTCACATTTGTATTTCATTTTTACTTTAAAATCATACAAACATTGTTCTGCAATAGCTTTTGATAAATGACGATTCTTCATCATATTTTTGATATTAAGAGTTTCCATCACAACTTTAGAAGGTTTGGTTTTCACTATCCTATTCGTTGCTTGGTGAACATGATTACTTCTGATATTGGTTAATCTTCTATGAAGTAATCTAATCTGCTTTTCAAGTTTTATAATATTGTTAGTCTTTTTGAATCGGCAACATTTTTCACCACCTTTCTCTATTTTATTCATTTCATATTTTCGACTAACTTTTCTTTGCTTTCTCTTTAAAACTTTTTTAAGTCTTTTAACTTCTTTTGTTTTATTTATATTTTTGAAAGTCATACCATTGCTACAGATAGCTAAATCCTTGACTCCAACATCAATCCCTATGCTTTCTTTTGTAAGTTCTACTTTAGGTATTTCTCTTTCAATCCCTACTGATATATACCAATACTTTCCATCAAAACTTATTCTTGGATTTGAGTATTTTGTATCTAAAGGAATTGAATAAGGTTTAATATTTATCCAACCTACTTTTTCAATATTTACTGCATTATCTTTAACTTTTAGCTTACAATTATCATTATAAAATGATGGCTTAGACTTTCTTCTACTCTTAAATTTCGGCTTATCAGAAAGCCCTTTAAAAAATCTTTTATAACTATCACAAGCATCTTTAACAGCTTGTTTTGCTACATTATTTGAAACTTCTTTAAGCCAAGTTAATTCAGTTTTTTTGAGTTGAGTTATTTCTTTTCTTAAATTATTATCTGAAATAAACTTACCATCATTTTTATAATTTTCTTCTTGTCTTGCAATAGTCCAGTTATAAATGAATCTTACCGTACCAACAGATTGCCATAGCTTTTGCTCTTGAACTTCTGTTGGATATAATCTAACTTTTTTCGCAAGTATCATCTTCTAACAACTCCTTAATCATCTTCTTAACCCAATTCCTCAAAGTTTATGTTGTTTTTTCCTGTAAGTTTAGAAAACTTGCCTATCGAATAAAATTTCATCTACATCACCTCTTGATTATATATGTATATCTACAAAAAGCAGATATATTTTTATAGATATTTATAGATTTATTTTAACTGTTCACTACCCCCATTAAATTCTTCTAACCCATATTCAAAATTTATTTTTGCTAATCCTAATTCTATGCTGAACATTTATAAAAATAGAGTTTATATTTTTAAACTACGAAATCTATTGAATGCGGCCATTATTTCTTGTCTTCTTGGCATTGATAGTCTGCCATGACCACCTTTTATATTGCTAATTGATATAATTCCGTTCTTTTCTATATAGTTCATTATTTCATCTGTTACTTCTATTAATGTTTTCTTTCCATCTATAATATTATCTTCTGCCCATTTCATAATCTCTCCAATAGTGTTAATTTGCTCACTATCCACTATTTGCTCAACTGCTCTTAAATCTATATTTTCTTTATTAATTACTAATCCATCTATTCCTAGAGTTTTTATTTTTACACCTTTATAACCTTTTTCAATGCTTCCTTTTTTAATAACCCTATTTAAATTTATCTTTATATCAAGATTTCTTTCCTTGATTTTAGAAAGTATCTTTCCATTACTTAAACTTTTAGCTTGCTCTGTTACATTTTTTATATTGTAACAATCCATTTGTATTACATTATCTGCAATATCAAAATAATCTCCAGAACTTCCTACTACTATAATTGTTGATATATCTTTTTGATTATACAAATCTCTAGCAACTTCAATAAAAGGTGTTATAGGTTCTTTATCTTTAGAAACCAGCATCTGCATTATATCGTCTCTAATCATAAAATTAGTAGCCGATGTATCTTCATCTATTAAAAATACATTAGTTCCACTTTCTATTCCTTCTATTATATTTGCTGCTTGAGATGTACTTCCACTTGCATTTTCACTATAAAATTTAGTTGTATCTTTTTTATTAGGTAAATTATTTATAAATAATGATATATCATCTTTATTTATTACTCTACCATCTTCTGCTCTAACTTTTAATGCTGCATTATCTGTTATTACAAATTCTCTTCCATCACCTTCAATATGATTATAAATACCTAATTCCAATGCATTTAATAGTGTTGATTTTCCATGATAACCTCCACCAACTATAATTGTTATACCTTTTTTAATTCCCATTCCTACAATTTCACCCTTATTAGGTAAATTGAATTTAACCTCTAAATTTTCAGGAGATTTAAATGGTATTCCATCCTTTAAAGGCCTAGTTGATACTCCTGATTCTCTAGGTAATATCGATCCATTTGCAATAAATCCAATTAAATCATTGTTCTTTAATTCATTTCTTATAAACTCTTGATCTTCAACTAATCTCACTTGTTTTATAAGTTTATCTTTATCTATGTTTTTATAAATTAATGATGACTCTACAATTTTAGGTAGAAAATCAAATAAAATCTTTTCTAATTCCTTAGCAAGAACACTTCTACCCCTTGCTGGAAATCCTACTTCTATTCTAGCTTCTATTTTTTTATCACTTATCACAATAGAAGTTCTGTCTAAAATTTCTTGTGTGCATTTACTTATAGAAATTAATCCACTTTTTCCTGACCCAAAAATCTTACTGCTACATGAATATATATTTTTATAAAATGTTCTAGTTAAATAATCTTTAACAGCAATCTTTTTGTAATTGTTATTTACTAATTCTTCTGGGATATTTGAAACTTTTTTATCCATTATTATTCTTACTCTAGAAGGCGTTGCAAATGGATCTCCTTGTACATGATCTATTGCTAATATATACTCATTAAACTCATAACTACCTTCAAGTTGCTTATATGACTTGTATCCTTTTCCATCTATACTTATTAAATCTCTACGCAAATCATTAAAATTTTTCATTTACTTTTCATCTCCCATAAAGTACTCATCAATTAAAGCTTCGCCCATTCTTCTATACATATTACTCATAGATATCATTGATCCAACAAGTAAAAATTTTTCTTCAAAATCACCATTTATATTATTTTCGCTTAAAAGATTCTTTACATTTTCTTCTTTGTCATTCATGTATTCCTTAAATTCATTAACATCTTGAGAATTCATATCTAAGTACGTTTTATAAAGAGATCTCAAATCATATTCTTCATTATTTTCATACTTTTTAACTATATTATCTAATGTAAGCTTTATATCATTTATTGATAATGCACCCTTTAAATCGTATATTAAACTCATTAATATTAAATGTTCTTTTGAATATTTTTTATTCTTTATACTCATTAATAATTTCGCCTTAGCATAGTTATTAATCATAGTTTTAGTTAATACTTTATCATCTTCCTTTCTTTTAAGGACTGATAATTTATTTTCAAACAATTGAATAACCTGATCCATATATAGATCTAGTTCAGGTATATCTTCTAAATTTATTTTTTTATCTAAGTTTAAGTTTTCCATTATATTTAATATATCTTTTGTCATTCTTCCACTTCCTAATCTAGTTTTTGAAACTACATATTATCTTGTCTATATTTAATATTAATAGTATTACTTATAAAATTCAAGAAAATAGCTAAAAATATGATTTAAATAGCTTAAAATAAGTTTTTATGATCTTTGACTTTTATATAACTATATATAATAATATTAATATATTGTTATATAGTTTTAAAAACTACGTATTGAGTATGGAGGTATTTATGGATAAATATTTAAGAGAACCAGTTAATGGATTAACACATCTTATAGGAGCTGTTTTATCATTAGTAGGATTAGTTTTAATGATAATTAAAGTAAATATGTCACAAGGATCTTTGATAGAATATGTGTCTATCATCCTTTTTGGAATTAGCATGATTCTATTATATAGCGCTTCAGCGACATATCACTCTGTTATCGCAGATTCAAAAATTATTAAAGCTTTAAAAAAAGTAGATCACTCTATGATTTTTGTACTTATAGCAGGATCTTATGCACCATTTTGCTTAATTGCATTACAAAATTCTATTGGTAATAAACTTTTTATAGCAGTTGCTGCATCTGCTTTAGTTGGGATAATATTTAAAATTTGTTGGGTTACATGTCCTAAATGGTTAAGTAGCGTTATATATATTACTATTGGTTGGTTTGCTATTTTTGCAATTTACCCATTATCAATAGCACTTTCACCAATAGGTGTAAGCCTGCTTGTTTTAGGCGGCTTGATGTATACAATTGGTGGGGTAATATATGCCTTAAAGAAAGATAAAATAAAGATAGGCGTTTTTGGATCTCATGAAATATTTCATGTTTTCATAATGCTAGGAACACTATGTCACTTCATTTGTGTTTTTAATTATATAATTTAAAAAGTATTTAGTAAGCAAAAAGCACTCCATTCAACTAAAAATGGTAGTGCTTTTTCATATGATTTTATTTTATTGTTTATTTTTTATTTAACCAATACCACCATATATAACTCCAAGTATTATAACTACTATAGTTATAATTACAAAGACATATTTAGCAATATATATGAAGTTAATTCCTAACTCTCTACTAGACCCTTTGTTTATCTCTATAAGTGCCTTTTTAGAATCTCCTACATAGTAAAATACTAAAAATACTATAAGCGCTGCTAATGGTGATACTATTATTGTGATGAAATTAGTGAAATTATCAAAGCTAGCCATGCTTAAATTTAAAGGTATTGATAATATAAATCCTATTATAGCTATTATAATGGATGCCTTTTTTCTATTAAGCTTTGTTTGTGAAATTAATGCTTCAACTGGACCTTCCAACATATTAATAGATGATGATACAGCTGCAAATATTAAACTTAAGAAGAATACTATCGCTATTAGTCTTCCACCAGGCATAGCCTTAAATATTGTTGGCATTGTTATAAATAATAATGGTGGACCTGCCATTGGATCTAAATTAAATGCAAATACAGATGGCATTATAACAAATGAAGCAAGTAATGCTGCTATTGTATCTAATATTGCTGTACTTAAAGCAGACTTTGGTATATCGAAATCATCTTTTATGTAACTACCATATACAACCATTCCGCAACCATTTAATGATACTGTAAAGAAAGCTTGTCCTAAAGCCATTATCCAAGTATTAGGTTTAAGTAAAAATTCCCACTTAGGATTTAATAAGTATTTAACACCTTCCATTGCTCCTGGGAGTGTAAGTGATCTTATTGATAGTAAAATAAATATTACAAACAATGCTGGCATAATTATTGAATTTATTGTTTCTATACCTTTTGTTACTCCTACATAAACTATAACTAATGTTAAAGCTATAGCTATAAAGTTCCAAACTATTGTTTGACTTGTTCCTGAAAATCCTGTAAAAAAGCTATTAACATCTACTGTAAACAGTTCTCCTGTAATACTCATTGCAAAATATTTCATTATCCATCCTACAACTATGTTGTAAAACATAAATACACCTGCTAATCCTATTACAGGTATTAGCGCTACTAACTTTCCACCTTTTTTATTTTTTTCAGCAAATGTTGTTATAATTCCTGTTGCTGAACCACCTTTAAATTTTCTTCCAAATGCAAATTCTGTTATTAATCCTGTTGAACCTAATAACAATACAAAAATAAAGTATGGAATTAAAAAAGCTGCTCCTCCATTTTGACCTAATCGATATGGAAACATCCATATGTTTCCTAGCCCTACTGCTGCTCCTATACATGAAAGTATAAAACCAGTCCTACTCTTAAAATTTTCTCTTTTAGCCATTCCTACTGTCCCTCCTAAAATAAATAAAAAATCATAAAGACTACTTTGAACTAATCATAAAATTCTTCTTTTTTTATAATTTACAAAGAATAAAAAAACCACATAGTGTTACTATGTGGTTGCCTACAATACTAATACTCTACATCCACACAGCTTATCCATGTGGTTAAAATTGAGAATAATGAATAACTCTAACCATCACAGATACAAACTTAAATTCATACTTTAAGCTCGCATCTATAATAAAAAATTATTAATACAAGCTCTGTCTATAATAGTTACAGTAATATGCGTTATTTAATTTTAATAATATAAATCTAGTGCATATCATAATAATTACTCTCCATCTTTACAATTTTCTTAATTTTATCATCTAAATTACAAAAATGTCAATAATAAAGATGCTTTTAATTCCTTTAAATATTCTCTTTATGTAGCTTTATGTGGTATAATAACGAAATGAATATTCAATGAAATGAGGGAAATTTATTGATAACTGTATCAAATGTTAGTCTTAGATTTGGTGGACGTAAACTTTTTGAAGACGTAAACCTTAAATTTACAGCAGGAAATTGTTATGGAGTTATTGGAGCAAATGGTGCTGGAAAAAGTACTTTTCTTAAAATACTTTCAGGTGAAGTTGAACCTAATACTGGTGAAGTTATAATTGCTCCAAATACAAGAATGTCAGTATTAACACAAGATCATTACAAATATGATGATTGTCAAGTTTTAGAAACTGTAATAATGGGTAATGAAAGATTATATCAAATCATGAAAGAAAAAGATGAGATATATGCAAAGCCAGATTTTTCTGATGAAGATGGAATTAAAGCATCTGAATTAGAAGGTGAATTTGCTGAACTTAATGGTTGGGAAGCAGAATCTGAAGCTTCTTCATTATTACAAGGTTTAGGAATTGGCACTGATTATCACTTTAAAAATGTGTCAGAATTAACTGGAGGAGAAAAAGTTAAAGTTCTTTTAGCTCAAGCTTTATTCGGTAATCCAGGAATATTAATCCTAGACGAACCTACTAACGGTCTTGACTTAAAGGCTGTAAATTGGTTAGAAGATTTCTTAGGAAACTTTGATGGAACTGTTATAGTTGTATCACATGATAGACATTTCCTAAACTCAGTTTGTACTCAAATGGCTGATGTTGACTTTGGAAAGATTAAGATTTATGTTGGTAACTATGATTTCTGGTATGAATCAAGTCAATTAGCCCTTCAAATGTCTAAAGATCAAAATAAGAAAAAAGAAGAAAAAATTAAAGAATTACAAGACTTCGTTGCAAGATTTAGCGCTAATGCATCTAAATCTAAGCAAGCTACTTCTCGTAAGAAATTATTAGATAAAATCACTTTAGATGATATCCAACCTTCAAGCAGAAAATATCCTTTCGTAGGATTTACACCTGAAAGAGAAGTTGGTAATGACATATTAACAGTTAAAGATTTATCTAAAACTGTAGATGGAGTTAAGCTTTTAGATAACATTAATTTCATGGTAAATAAAGGTGATAAAATTGCTCTTATCGGTAATGAAATTGCTGTAACTACATTATTCAAAATACTAGCTGGAGAAATGGAACCAGATAGTGGAGAATTTAAATGGGGAATAACTATAACTAATTCTTACTTCCCAACTGATAACTCAGAATATTTTGACGGATGTAATCTTTCTTTAGTTGATTGGCTTAGACAATACTCAGAGGAAAAATCTGAAAGCTACATAAGAGGTTTCTTAGGAAGAATGTTATTCTCTGGAGAAGAAGCTCTAAAGGAAGCTAATGTATTATCTGGAGGAGAAAAGGTTAGATGTATGTTATCTAAAATGATGCTTTCAAATGGAAATGTATTAATGTTAGATCAACCTACTAATCACCTTGACCTTGAATCAATTACTGCTGTAAATAATGGTTTACAAAATTATAACAGTAATATAATTTTTGCTTCTCATGACCATCAATTTGTTCAAACTATAGCAAATAGAATTATAGATATTAAAGATGATGGTTCTATTGTTGATAGAGCTATGACATTTGATGAATACTTAGAATTTGCTGCATCAAATAAATAATAAAATTAAAAGGCTATTCCTTAATTGGAATGGCCTTAATTTTTTCTCTTTATTTTCTTCAGTTTACACAAAATTATTTACAGGTGAAACTGAAAAGCTGTTTTTAGATGTTACATAGATAAACCAAGTAATATGAATACTTTAAAGATTTAGTTTATAATAATCATCTCCCCATTTGCACATCATACTAAGAATAGGCATTAAACTCTCACCTACATCAGTTAATGAATATTCAACCTTTGGCGGAACTTGAGGATAAACTTTTCTATTAACTAAATTATCTGCTTCTAGTTCTCTTAGCTGTTGAGTTAGCATTTTTTGAGTTATTTTAGGAAGTGCTTTTTTTAATTCATTAAATCGCTGTATTCCCTTAGTACCTAAATGCCAAATAATAATAGGTTTCCATTTTCCTCCAATTAAGTCTATTGTAATTTCGAAGGTACATCTATAATTCTTATTTTTAAATTCTAAAGTATTGCAATTAGAACTCATAGTTATCATCCTTTCAATAGTATCCTTTTAGGTACTATAATACAAAATAGTGCGTACTTGTTATATATAAACTTATTTTTTATAATAATATCATTGATTATAAAAAATATCAATTAGGAGGTATATATAAATGGATGCAATATTAAACAGGAAAAGTATAAGAAAGTATAAGAACATAAATGTAAGTGATGAGATTGTTGAAGAATTATTAAAAGCAGGTATGGCAGCACCTTCTGCGGCAAATGAACAACCTTGGGAATTTATAGTCTTAAGAGATAAAGAGATTATGAGAAAAATAACTGAAGTACATCCATATTCAAAAATGCTATTAAATACAGATGTAGCAATTATAGTTTGTGGAGATGAATCAAAAGAAATATTTAAAGGCTTTTGGGTACAGGATTGTTCAGCTGCCACAGAAAATATATTAGTAGCTGCTGAAGATAAAGGTTTAGGTGCAGTATGGTTAGGTGTTTACCCAATAGTAGATAGGGTAGATGCAATAAAAGAACTTCTAAATTTACCATCTAGTGTAATTCCTTTATCAATAATACCTGTTGGATATCCAGATGAAGAAAGAAAAGTAGCAGATAGATTTAATAAAACAAGAATACATTATGATAGATGGTAAAGATTAAAAAAGTGAGGGATATAAATGATAAAAGTAGTCGCAAGAAATTTTGCCAAAGAGGATAAAATTAACGAAATTATTGAACTATGTAAAGAACTAGTAGAAATCACAAGAAAAGAAGAAGGATGCATAAAGTATGAAATGTATCAAGATGAACAGGATGCTAAAATTCTGACAATGATTGAAGAATGGGAAAATAAACATTCTTTAGATAAGCACTTGAGATCTGAACATTTCACTAGAATTGTTCTAATGATGGGAAAGCTTATGTCAAAAGAAACAGATATGAATGTTTACAATAAATTGATTTAACATGTTTATGCAGATAGATCAATTTAAATTGTATTAAGAATTTCATAGTGAAATGATAAATTTTTGCTCATAAGTTAGGTTTAAAAATAACTTAGATAAAAAGTAAAAATATAAAACTTAAAAAAATTCAATTTAAAAGAAGACTGTAAATATTTTTGTGTATGAGTGCAGTGGCGTTGGAATTTGCTTTTTAGAACTATTAATGGAGATTTGTCAAAAGTAATTTTCCAAAAGTAAATTCCTATATCCACGAGCTTTATACTACAATATCAACACATTTTTAAAATAGATCCTATTTTAATTACTTAGATAATAAGTCCTCAATAACTTCATATACATAATCAACTTCATTATTAGCATATTTTTTTACCTTATCTTCTGAATCATTAAAAGTATAGCTATTATGAGTTATGTTAAACATTGAAACATCATTGAATGAATCTCCAATAACATAAAGATTATCTTTTGATAAATCTTCTACTTCTAATATTCTCTTAAGCGCATTTCCTTTTGAACATCCTTTCGGTACTATATCAACAAAAAATTGATTTCTATATACTTCTACATGCTCACCATACTTTTTAATTATTTCATCTTTTATTTTTTCTGCTTTAATCTGATCTTTATCTACAGGTGATAAACTTATTATTTTATAATCATCTTTTGATGATGTTGCATCTTCAATGTATATCTTCTTTGTAAACAAATCCATCATATCACCAATTTCAGATTTATCAAGATTAGGATTATCTATAAAAATAGAATTCTTAAAATTATCTAAATAAACTAATGTTTCATCATTGTAATAATCATTTATTATCTTCTTTGATATTTCATTAGATACCCACTCATCAAATACCATTTCATGTGCTCTATTCATAATTAAGCTTCCATTGCAAAGTAATAAATAATCATATTCTATATCATACTTCTCCATTAAAGGTATTACCATGTCATAACTTCTACCTGTTGATACAATTAATTTATGTCCTCGTTCTTTAAGCTTATTAATTAAAGTTAAATCCTTATCATTTCTTAAATTGTTTCCAACTACTAAAGTTCCATCTAAATCACTTGCTAAAAGCTTCATATGTACCCCACTTTCAATTCTCAACTAAATTTTTTCTAGTTTTATATTTGAATTAATTTTATATTATATACTTTTTAAATGGTTTTAATAAACTAAGAATTTGATTTAGTATCTAGTATTTTTTAATTCTTAATTAAGTATTTAATTTAAAATATAAAAATAGATTCTACAAAATATATTTTATACTAAATAACATAATTAAAACAATTAAATTACCTAATATCATTATATCTATAGAGTCTAAAATACTTCATATTTAAATATGTGTTCATATATGCAATATGTAAAGTGGCATTGTAATTGGACTATACTCATTTTAGTATTCCTAATTTCAATTACTCAGTCCACTTTATTTATGCATATATGAACACTCTACTAAACCATGCCATGTTTAAATAAACATCTTATCTTTTCTTATATTTTATATGTAATAATTCATGAGCTAGTCCTTTTCCTGGTTTGCCCATATAAGTTTCATACATCTTTAATAATGATGCATTTTCATGAGACTTTCTCTTAGCTAATCCCTTATCTTGGTTGTACAAAACAGATGCTCTTACAGTTCTAACATCTACTTTATTTCTGTCTTTTGAATTTACATGAGGTTGTCCACCACCATTTACACATCCACCTGGGCAGGACATTACTTCAATGAAATGATATTGCTTTTCGTCCATTCTTCCACTCTTAACAAAATCAAATACATTTGCAGCGCCATTAATAACAGCTATATTATATTCTTGTCCTCCTAATGTAACTGTAGCTTCTTTTATTCCATCTAAGCCTCTTACTTGTTCATACTCTATTTCTTCTAGTGATTTATTTTCTATAAAGTCTTTTGCGCTTCTTAAAGCTGCTTCCATAACACCACCAGTAGCTCCAAATATAGCTCCTGCACCAGTATATTCTCCCATTGAAGGGTCGGCTTCACTATCTTCTAAGCTAGCAAAATTTATTTTTGCATTTTTAATCATTTTTGCTAATTCTCTAGTTGTAATTACAGCATCTATATTTCTTAAACCGTTATTTTCCATTTCTTCTCTATCAGCTTCAAATTTCTTTGATGTACAAGGCATTATTGTCACTGTAAATACATCTTTAGGATCTAATCCTTCTATTTCAGGATAATAAGTTTTACTTGCAGCACCAAAAATTTGTTGAGGTGACTTTGCACTAGATAAGTTATCTATAAACTCTGGGAAGTAATTTTCAACTTCTCTTACCCATGATGGACAACAAGATGTAAACATAGGGAATGGACCACCTTCATTTACTCTACTAATAAGTTCTGTTGCTTCTTCCATTATTGTCATATCAGCACCAAAGTTAATATCAAATATCTTATTGAATCCTAACATTCTTAAAGCTGTATATATTTTTCCTGTTACATCAACACCATATCCCATTTTAAATGCTTCACCCATAGCAGCTCTAACTGATGGAGCCATTGCAACTATTACGTGTTTACTTGGATCTTCTAAAGCATTTTGCACTCTTTCAGTATGAGATTTTTCTGATAACGCATCTACTGGACATGCAGCTATACATTGACCACATAATAAGCAATTTGTATCATCAAAGCATTTTCCATCAATAGTTGATACTTTCTTATCACAATTATCATCAACAATTTTTATAGAATTAGTAGCTGTTTTTTCGCTACAAGCAGCTTCACATCTTCCACAAAGCACACATTTACTTCTATCTATAACAATTGACTTACTTCTATCATCTACATATTCTGATTTATCTTTAACTATGAATGGCTTATTTGCTCTAGCTTTAGTCTTTATTACTAATTTTAAAAATTCACAGTCTTCTCTTCTTTTACAAGGACCACATTTAAATTCATGTTTATCTAACATTTCTGCCATTCTTAATTTAACAGCTTCTTGTACCTTTTCTGAATCAGTTCTTATAACCATTTTATCTTTGACTAATGTTTCACAAGATAATGCTAGTTCTTCTTGTCCTTCTATTTCAACAGCACACACTCCACATTTTCCTGTATTACTGCAATCATTTAAATAGCATAAGGTTGGTATCTCTATATTATTCTCTAATGCAACTTCTAAAATAGTTTTACCCTCTTCTTTTACAGAAACCTCTTTTTCATTTATTAATATATATGCCACTAAATGAACCTCCCCGTCTTTAGTATACTTTTTTATTTAACTATATTTTCAATGTGTGTTAATATTTAAAAACACATTTTTTATCAACGTTACAATTTTAGCATACTTATTTATTAAAAATAAGTATTAATTAATAGTTTTTATTGGATAAATAATCTATTAATTATACTATTTTATATATTATGAAATATATGTATCAACATAATTTAAATATTTATATTTAAAACAAAAAAACTATCCTAAAAGAACTTTTAGGATAGACTACTATGATTGTATAACATTTATACATATTTCAATTTTAAAAATTTTCTATACTTCTTTATTTATTAAACCATTAAAAATAAATTCTAATGTCTTATTAATAATATCTTCTAAACTAACTTTTTCTATGTTTATTAACTCATATATTGCTGTTGAACATAATGTTCCAAAAAATTCATAGGCCATTACTTCACTATCGCCTTTTCTAATACACCCTTCTTTCATCCCCATTTGTATATACATTTCTATTTCTTTTATATGACTTTTTACCTTTTCTCTTAAAATAAATTGTCTTTCTTCATCTCCCCATAATTGACTCATTACAACTCTAAAAAAGCTATTATGTTCATAAAGAAATGTTAATTGTATTTTGCAGATTTGTTTTAATTTTTCAATTGCATCATCATTTAATTCATTTACTGCTGCAATTTCATCATTAAGTAACTTAAGTCCATTATCAACTATAAAGTTGAATATTTCTTCTTTGCTATTAAAATTATAATATAGTGTTCCTTTAGCAAGCCCCGCAGTGGTTGCTATTTCATCCATTGTTGCTCCCCTATACCCTGATTTTGAAAAAACTTCTATTGAAGAATTAAAAATCAATTTTTTTGTTTTATTCACACCAATCCCTCATTTTCATAAACTGATAATAATTACATTATACCACTAAAATTTTACTATTTATTACTTTTTACTTTCATTTTTTTGATATTTAAAATATATATGTTAGAATCAGTATATAATATATAAATATATTTTTAAATTAATGAAAAGAGGAATTTATGATTAAAGTATATAACAGAATTACTAACGAATATGAAGAGGAAAACGTGGCAGGTAAAAAGTTCATTAAGTGGACTTATGAAACACCCGTTGGAAAAGGTATGACAGAATTGATTGCTAAGAGAAAGATTTTTTCAAAATTTTATGGTAAATTTTGTGATACAAAATTCAGTGCAAGAAAAATACCTGACTTTGTTAAAGACTTTAATATTGATATGAATATTGCAGAAAAAAATATTTCTGAATTTAATTCATTTAATGACTTCTTTGTTAGAAATTTGACTTCTACTTCAAGACCTATAGATTACAATGAAGATATTTTTATTTCTCCAGGAGATGGGCGAATTACTGTTTACGATAATATAGACTTAGATAATATTGTTCAAGTAAAAGGCTTAACTTATAGTTTAAGAGAATTAATAAAAAATGATGAAATATCAGAAAAATATAAAGATGGTATTTGTGTAATATTAAGATTATGTCCTACAGACTATCATAGGTTTCACTTTGTAGACTCTGGTATACCTTGCGAAACTCATAAAATTAAGGGCCATTACTATTCTGTAAATCCTATAGCTCTTAATTCAATTCCAAAATTATTTTGTGAAAATAAAAGAGAATGGTGCATATTTAAATCAGAAAATTTTGGAGATATTTTAACTGTAGAAGTAGGTGCTACTTGTGTTGGATCAATAATTCAAACATATGAGCCTAACCAAAAAGTAACAAAAGGCGATGAAAAAGGGTATTTTAAATTTGGTGGATCAACAACTATACTGTTCTTAGAAAAAAATAAAGTAAAAATAGATCCTGATATTTTAGAGCAATCAAAACAAGGATATGAATGTAAAATCTTATTTGGCGAAAAGATTGGAACTAAAATCTCTAAATAAGCAAGTTCTGTTTTAGCATGTTTATATATGCAATAATCAAAGTGGCATATATAAACACATTGCTAAAACATAGCATTATTTATTAATGACTTTTTTTAATTCATTCTTAAATTTTTCTATATCTTTATCTAATATAATTAAACTAATCCCCATCATTTCTGCTCTTTCTTTAATACATCTTTTATAAGGTTCTTGAGTTGCAACCAATATTTTTTTCGCATTATTTCCACCTAATCTTTTACTATATACATCTAATTCATTTAGTGCATCTTCATCATATTTTGCACTATCTTTACATGATATACATATTAAAACATCATCCTTAACTGCTAATACATCAAATTCATTTTTAACTTTGATTTCATTATTGTTCCATAGAAATATAACGCCACTTTTAACATCATCAATTTCTTCAATTTCTCTAACAACTATATTAGTTAATACTTCTAGCCAAGTACCACTTTTAAATATAAATCCTTTCATATAATCTTGTTGAAAATGTACTACTATATCATTCTTGCTCTTTTTATATTTTATAGCATTAATTTTCTCTAGATAATTTAAGCAAGAATTTAATATTCCTTTTTCCTCTTGCCCATATAAGTCAGACAAATTAATAATAACTTTGTTACTTTGAGAATAATCATGAATAAATAAATGATTATCATAAAGACATTGCTTATACTTATACCATAATTCTAAGTTTTCATAAATTTTTTCTGTTATATTAATCACATCAGAATATTTACTTATTTTGCTAGAATCTAACAAAATATCAGAACCAGTTATCTTAAGTATGTCATCTATATATATATCCTTAAACTCTTCTGACTTATTTTTAATATCATTTCCTAATTCATATATTCTCTTATTTAAAATATCTATATAAACAATATTAAATTTCTTTATTAAAGCTTGATTTAATAAAATTAATGAGTTTATTCTTTTTCCCCCAGTTACATTTATAATAGTTTTTTCTATATCTAAGCTATTTAATAAATTGTTTATTTCTTTTATATTACCTTCACTTATAATGTAGCTTTCTATATCAATACTCGGAAAAATTTCTTTATGATACTTTTTTAGCTTCTCATATAATTCACTATTTTCTTCATACTTTAAGTAAATTACTTTACAAGGTCTAAATTTATCAGTAGCTAACAAATTCCCCTCATTATGCTCATCTAATAAATTAATTAAAATATCTTCTTTCATTAATAATTGCCACCTTTACTTCATCACTATTGTTTATTAAATATCTAATATACTTATATAATTTATTATTAGCATTTATTAGCATGTTTATTTATACAACAAAAAAGACTTAACTAAAAACATAGCTAAGTCTTTTGGCAGAGCGTGAAGGAATCGAACCCTCAATGTACCGTCCGTAGCGGTAAGTTATATCCGTTTAACTAACGCTCCATATTAATTTAAAACTAACTTTCTTCAAGAAATATATTATCACAAGCCACCATAATAAGCAAGTTTATAAAATAAATACTTAAGATTATTTTTCCATAATATTAAGTATTTATTTCAATAAATTTCTTTTTTATAAATAAATATCTGAAAATTCTATTTCTAATATTTCAATATTGGTTTTTGCATGAATTATATGATTATCTTCATTATTCTCGCTTAATTTTATTATTGGGAGTCTTATTATAAATTCACTGCCTCTATCTTCCTGACTCTTTAGTGATATATTACCATTATGTGCTTTAGTTAAGCTTTCTACTAATGACAATCCAATTCCACTACCTGACTGTTCTATTTTTTTATGATTAGATGACTGAGCAAATCTATTAAAGATTTTATCCTGTTCTTTTATTGGAATTCCCATACCCTCATCTTTTACTGATATATTTAATTCATTATTTCTCTTCCATAAGTTAATGTATATATTTCCATTATTATAAGAGAACTTTATGGCATTAGATAAAAGATTCATAATTATCCTATCTATTGCCTCTGGATCTATTGCCATAATACATTTTTCAACATTAGTATCAAATATTAATGATATATTTTTTTGTTTTGCGTATTTATCTATTGAAGAAACCGTATTTTCTATTAATTTAACAATATCTAAATTTCTTCTTTCAATTTTATAATATTTTTTTTCTAATCGTGTTGTATCTATAAGATTATCTATAAGTTTTAGCATCCTATAACTATTTCTCTTTATGCTAGTCATATATTTATTCATGTTATCATTGCCAGTTATGTAACCTGATTCGTAAAATTGAAGTATGCTTAAAATCACATTTAATGGCGATCTTAAATCATGAGAAACACTTAAAAGGAGATTTTCTTGTAAATTCTTATAATTATTTACATCCATGTATTTATCTATTAGTTCTTCTTTTGTTAATTTAGAAAGTTCTAATCTATTTAATTCTTTATCCTCTTCTATAAAATCATTTATAATTTTTTTCGCTACACTCATTTACAGCTTCTCCTTATAATTAATATCATTTTCCATTTTTTTGAATTTTATACTTTTATATTATCACATACTATAAATACTAACAACCATTTTTTAACATTTTTTCTTCTACCTTAATACTCCAAATATCCTAAAATTATAAAAAATTATTCATATTTACACATATTATTTTATAATTTTATGTAATTTATTTGTAAAATATTCGATAATTTTATTATTTCGAGTAAAATTTTATATAACTATTGACCGCACTAATAATTTAATGATATATTTGTACTTGTAATACATACATATGTATTTCATATATGAACATTAATTATAAAAGGGGGATTTATAATTGAAGAATTTATCACTAATTAAAAGAATATTTACATTTTTAATCTTAGGAATAATACTCGGTTTAACATGTAGAAGTTTAAATATAATCTTCCCAATAAGAATATTAGCCACTTTTAGTTCTTTATTTGGAAACTTTTTATCATTTGTTATTCCGTTAATAATAATAGCCTTTATAGTTCCTGGAATAGCTTCACTTGGGAAAAATTCAGGAAAAGTACTTATAGGAACTACTATACTAGCTTACATATCAACTATTATTTCTGGTGTTATTGCTTATTTTGTAGGAATATCGTTTCTTCCTAAAATAATAAAAGCAGCTACATTAGTCTCAACTGAAACAATTAAGGTAGAACCATATTTTACTATTGATATACCACCTATGCTTAATATAATGTCAGCTTTAGTATTTGCATTTGTTTTTGGTATAGGACTTTCAAAAATAAATAATAGCTCATTATTAAGAGGATTTCATGAATTTAGTTCAATAGTTTCAATGATTATTTCTAAAATTCTTATTCCACTTGTTCCGCTTTATATTGCAGCTATATTTTCTAAGTTAAGTTTAAGTGGTGAAATATTTACTACTATAAAATCTTTCGCTACTATTTATTTAATATTGTTTATATTGCAATTTGTATATTTATTATGTCAATATTCTATAGCTGGTGTACTTAAAAAGGAGAATCCTTTTAAATTATTAAAAAATATGATTCCTGCATATCTTACAGCTGTAGGAACTCAGTCATCTGCTGCTACTATACCAGTTACATTAAGCTGTACTAGAGAAAATAATGTATCTGAAGAGGTCGCTGATTTAGTTGTTCCTCTATGCGCTACAATACATTTGGCAGGAGATACTATAACTTTAGTATTAACTTCAATTGGTGTAATGCTAATGAGAGGACAAACACCTACTTTAGTTACTATGATTCCATTTATATTAATGCTTGGAATAACAATGGTAGCTGCACCGGGAGTTCCTGGTGGTGGAGTTATGGCCGCTCTTGGATTATTAGAATCTATGCTTGGATTTGGAAACATAGAAAAGCCTATAATGATTGCATTACATGCAGCTCAAGATAGCTTTGGTACTGCAACTAATATTACTGGTGATGGCGCCTTATCTTTAATAGTAGATTACTTTGTAAGCAAGAATAAAACTAAATAAATATAAATAAAAAGGATATATCATTAAGTGGTTAAAACTTAATGATATATCCTTTATTACATTCCGTCTTTATTTAATTTAGTTTTTATCATTTCATCTTTTATATACTTAAGTATAAATATTACATATACTAATGTGCCAACTATAAACATCGTATCTAAATTTATATTTGGAAAAATAGTTTGTAATATAATTTGAAATATAAATGGTAATGTACATGCATATAAACTTAATGAATATAATATGCTATATTTCATAAATACTCTCATAATTATCAATGCAAATGATGCAAAAGCGGTTGCAAATAAACAATTTATTAATATGTTGATAAATGTAAATAATATCGTATACAAAATTACAATAGCTACTACTATTTTTAGTACATATGATAATTCTTCAAATAAAATCTTATTATCTAATTTATTGTCACCTATTAAATCTTTATAATCTGCTTGCTGTTTATAAGCTCCTATTTCTAAATATATCCCGTCTTTTAAAAATAATATGTTGTTATCATTCTGAATTGTTGTATCTCTTAAACCATCAATTTCGCTCAAGCTTTTATTTTCATCAATATATATTAAACTAGACGTTCCCTCTACCTTTAATGGTGAATTTTTCGTATGTAATATACCTTCTTCTATATTAAATTTATATTCATCATTTTGCAGTATTGTACTTAAATTATTTAATTCCTTGTCTATTCTATATCCAATAGTTATTCCTCTTATTCCGCCTAAAAGAGTGCTCATTAATAATACATATAATATAGCCTTCCATATTCCGTATTTAGGATATGTTACTAATGCTTTTAAATTATAAATACAATTAATAAATTTCTTAAAAAAATTATCTGTTTTATTCATCATTTCCTCCAATATCCTTTTTTAAATAAGAACGTCATTAATAAATATATTAACATATACTTCCTATTTTATAAAATATAAATGTTTATTATTAGTAATTTATGTTCATAATAAAAAAAGTATATTTTATTTTTAGATAAAAATAGGAGGTATGTTTTGAAAATCAATAAAAATATTCATATAAATAAATCCATTATATATATCTTATTATTTACACTAATTACATTAACTACACTATTTCAAGGTTATCAGTATAAAAAATTAGTTAATAATTTTAAGATAAATTTTGATGGTAACAAGTTTTCTCAGGCTAATAATATTTTATTAACCCAAGAAAATTTAAATCCTTTTAAAAACTTAATGCTAAAGAGAGATTTAAAAAAATATTTTTCAGATAATATAACTACATTGAAGCAATATTTAGAAACCTCTAAATTAAATGAAGAAGAAATTTTAATAAAAGTTAATGAAATAAATAGATATGGTTTTAATTCAAGCGAAGTGATAGAATTAGTTAATTCTGTCTCTAGTCTTCAAGATTCAATAAACAACTATTCTAATGGAATAGAACATTTTAATAACAAAGAATATTATGAAGCTATAACTAACTTTTCAAATTTATCTTCCTTAGATTTAAATTACAATGAATCATTAATTTACTTAAGGAAAGCCAAGAATCAAATTAAAGAAGAGTTATTCGCTAAATGTGATGAATTATGTTCTAACGATTATTATAGTCAGGCATTAAATCAAATATCTAATATTCCTTCTGTTCTAAATGATGACGAAGATATAAAAACAAAAATTGCTGAAATTAAATCTAGTAAACAACAATATTTAGATAAAACTGCTGATTCAAAAACAGTATCAGATTATTATATAAATAATATTTCTTCACAAAACATAAATACATTAAATTTAGTTAGTAATACCCCTTATTTAATTTTTATAGATATAAACAATCAAAAAACTTATATTTATAAAGGTAAATCAAATAAATGGGATTTAGATAAAACATTTTCTTGTTCTACTGGAATAGATTCCGAGCCAACTCCTTGTGGTGCTTTTTCTATTAAAGAAAAAGGTGAATGGTTCTTCTCAGATAAGTTTAAACAAGGTGGAAAGTATTGGACTCAAATTGATGGTGATATATTATTTCACTCAGTTCCATATGCTCAGGATAAAACTACAGTAGTAGATACTACTTTAAACAAAAAATCATCACATGGATGTATAAGATTAGCATTAAGCGATGCTAAATGGATATATGATAACATCCCAAGAGATACAAAAATCATAATTAAATAGCTAATTATCCCCCCAATAAATATAGAAAAGTAAGTGTCTTAATTATAATTACCCATACATTTAAGACACTTACTTGTTTTTTATCTAAATTCTTTATTCAAAATCTGTTTATATGTTCAAAAGACAATTATATTATAATGTAGTTTTTTATCTTTTGAAATTTTATCTATATTTGCTTACACCTGTACAATACAGAAATCAACTTTTAGTTACTTATCCATGTCCTTGAAATAGAAACTACTTTATAAACTCAATACGCTTATGACAATTTCTATATTAAAATTTCTTTCTCTAAATAGAATGAATATAGATATTTTTTATCAACTTTCTTTCCTGTCATTTTAAATATTGCTTCACTATAATATAATAATTGACTTTTATATTTTTCTTTAAATTCTTTTTCATTTTCTACATAATCTGTTTTGTAATCCAACAAAATTATTTCATCATCACATTTAAAGAAACAATCTATTATACCTTGTAATCTTATTTTTTCATTAGCGTACTTTTGTGGTAAAGATTCGTCTAATTCTAAACTACTTATTTCAGTATAGAATGGAACTTCTCTATAAACTTTGCCACCCTTATTATATACATCAAGGATTTTCTTACCTAAATTGCTTTTAAAGAAACTTAATATCTTATATGGATTAATTGAGCTATATTCTTCCTGTAATATAAACTCCTCATCATATAAGTTGTTTAGCTGTCCCTTTATTTCTTCTAATGTTCCAACTTTACTAAAATCTATTTTTTTCATTGCAAAATGGATAGCTGTTCCTCTTTCTGCTGCTGATATTCCTTTTTCTTCTTGAAGAAATTTAGGAGTTATTATATCTTTATTTTTATTATCCTCTTCTTCTAAATCAAATATCTCAAGGGTATCAATATTATCGTCCATATTTCTTCTTTTTAAATCAGACACAGATATATTACTAGTAAGCTTAGTTGATTCTTTAAATTCATACTCATAACCTAATCTTCTATAAACTTCACTTTTAACCTTTTTATTTACATCTTTATCTAAAATTGAAATTTTAATATCCTCTTCCTCTTGATTTTCATCTAGTTCATCATACATATCTAATTCATGTTTGTTCCATATGTTGATTCTCCATCTTGATAAGTCATCTTTACACATTTCACTAGAAAATCCTAATTTCTTTCTAAGGATTTCACCATCTTTATGCTTGCATAAAGCCATACCAATCCAATCTAAATACGATTTACCTTTTGATATCTCATAAGGTAATACAACATCCTTATCTAAAACTGCTGAGTTAATCCACTTTTCAATAGATTTTTCTGCATTTCTTACTGCTCCTGTTATAATTAATTTTTCCTTAGCTCTAGTAAATGCAACATATAGTACTCTCATTTCTTCAGATAATGTTTCTAATTTCATTCTTTTTTTAATTGCTTCTTTAGGTAAAGTTGTAATACTAGTTCTATTTTCTAAATTAATATATTCAGGACCTAATCCTAATTCTTCATGATAAAGTATCTTATTATTTAAATCCATTAAGTTAAAATTCTTACCACATCCAGCTAAAAACACAACTGGGAATTCTAACCCCTTACTTTTATGAATACTCATAATTCTAACAACATCTTCATTTTCACCTAAAATCTTGGCACTTCCCATATCACCTGATGATTTAGTTAATTTATTTATGAAATTAATAAAATTAAATAGTCCTTTAAAACTAGTATCTGAAAACTGTCTTGCTCTTTGAAATAGTATCTTTAAATTTGCTTGTCTTAGAACTCCATTTGGCATTGCACCTACATATCCATAATAAGCTGTATCCATGTATAAATACCAAATAAATTCATCTATAGGCATATATATTGATTTTTTTCTCCATTTATCAATGCTAGTTAATATATATTCACATTTTTCTTGAAGTTCTTTTGAAATTAATTTTTCCTCAGTAATCTTAATTATATTTTCATAAAAATACTTTTCTTTATCTATAAGTCTAATATCACTAAGTTCCTCTGCACTTAATCCTATAATAGGTGAAATCAATAATGAAAGCATTGGTACATCTTGCATAGGATTATCTATTACTTTTAATAATGACATAATGGTCCTTATTTCAATTGATTCAAAATATCCTGATCCTGTATCCGCATAGACTGGTATCCCTGCTAATCCTAATTCATCTAATAGCACTTCTGACCAGTTTTTAGTTGCTCTTAATAGAATTACTATATCCTTATATTTTAAGTCTCTATATTCACCTGTATCTTTATCAAGCACTTTAAACTTACTTCCATCTTTTTTAGAAATCAATTCATTGATTCTCTTTACTATAATTCTTGCTTCTAAATTTACGTCACCGATTTCTTCTTCTTCCACCTGTAATTTAGAGTCATCATTTTCTTCTTTATTATCACTTCTATCTAAAATATGAACCTCAATTGGACCACCAATTATATCATCATCATTTTTCTTTTCAGGATAACTTGCACCTAAATTTAAAGCTTCAACATCAGTATATTCTAATTCACCTACAGTCTTAGACATAACTGATTTAAATATATAATTAACACCATTTATAACTTCTTCTCTGCTTCTAAAGTTTTTATAAAGTTGAATTTTTCTATTAATTCCTTTATCCAATGAATAGCTATTATATTTATCAATAAATAGTTCTGGTTTTGCTTGCCTAAATTTATATATACTTTGTTTTACATCACCAACCATAAATACATTAGGAATATCAGAGTTTTTTCTTGATACTAATTCTATTATTGCTTCTTGAACATTATTAGAATCTTGGTATTCATCTACAAGTACCTCTTCAAAATAATCTTTAAACTTTTGTGCTATTGTTGATGGTACTATTTGATTTTCCTCATTCTCCTCAATTAAAATCTTTAAACATAAATGTTCTAAATCATTAAAATCTAATATATTCTTTTCTTTCTTCTTAGCATTAAATCTATCTATAAATTCTGAAGTAAGCTGTGTTAATTGATTTATATATGGATAAGATTTTATTATATTATCAAGCATTTTATCTGGAGATGCTATAAAAGTTCCCTCAATTAATGCTGATATTTTCTTTTTAACTTGATCTCTAATTTGCTTAACTAGATTTTGTATATTTTCATCACTTACAGTATTCTTCTTGATAGTCTTTAATCTATTAAAAGTTATTAAACTTAATGAATTATATAAGTCATTTAAACTAGATTCAACATTATTATAAGCATTAACTATTAAATCTAACTCACTGCTAAATCCCTCAAAATAAGGTTCCAATCCATCAGTTTCATTTATTAATTCAACTGCCTTTTGCATCATTTTTATATATCCATCTAGTTCTATTTTTATACTTTCTTTTAATACACTTACCCACTTACTTTCATCTAACTCTTGTAATGTTTTTATATCAAAATCCTCTGAAGCATCCTTTAGCCATTTTTTAGGCCATGGTCCTGCCATTGTAAAATTATATAAGCTTAAAACTAATTCTTTTAACGCATTATCACTTTTATAACTACTAAATGCCTCAATAAATTTTATAAATTCCTGATTTTCTTCATCATACTTATCATCAAATAATTCATCTATTATTTCCATCTTTAAAAGTATACCTTCTGTTTGATCACATATTCTAAAAGATGGATCTAAGTCTATCTTATGAAAATTATTTTTTATTACACCTAAACAAAAAGAATGAATAGTCATAATGTTAGACCTATTTAATAAAGTCAATTGCTTTTGAAGGTTTTTAGAAGTTGGAGTTTCATCTAATTTTTTTGATATGGCATTAGCTATTCTTTCTCTCATCTCAGCAGCTGCTGCACTTGTAAATGTAACAACTAAAAGTTTATCAATATCTATAGGATTTTCTTCATTTGTAATTATTTTTATAATTCTTTCTACCAATACGGCTGTTTTTCCAGAACCTGCTGCTGCTGCAACTAATAGATTACAATCTCTTGTTGTAATAGCACTTAGCTGTTCCTCAGTCCATTTTGTTCCACTCATAAATTAATATCTCCTATCTAAATAGCTAATTTTCTTTTTTATCATCACTTAATTCATCCCTTATGTTATTCCAAATTTCATCCTTGGATTTTTTCATTATAATTTTATATTTATTATCTTCTATGCTACTATCGAATTGGCATATAGATGAGAAATCACAAAATTCACAATGACTACCATCAGAATCCTTTGTTGGCTGAATCTTTATGTCTCCACATAACATATCTTCACATAAATCAATCATTTTCTTATTTACATACTCTCTAAGTAAATTAAATTGTTCTTCAGTCACTACTTCGCTACCAGCTTTAAAATCGCCATCTTTCTTCAATGCAGCTGGAATAACTAATGAATACCCATCTGTTTCAATACCTCTATCCATAGCTTTAACCACTTTAGCATCTTTTAATATTAATCCATTCATCTTTAAATTACTTAAAACTTCTTTTTCTAATTCTTCAGTAGTTATGTCGCCTTTAGTTTTTATTATAGGGTCATCAACTCTGAAATATAGTACTGCTCCAGGTAAGGCTTGTTTTTTTAATATATACTCAGAGTTTTTTAGTAATGCATCTAAATAAACCAACAATTGCATTTGAAGCCCATAATAAAATTGATTTAAATCAAAATGTTTATTTCCTGTTTTATAATCTACAATTCTGAGATACGTACTTCCTTCTAAATCTAAAGTATCTATTCTATCAATTCTTCCATTTAAATATACCTTTTCGTTAGATGGCAACTCTAGCACAATAGCTTCTCCGTCATTATAACTTCCAAAAGAAAATTCATTATTAAATACCTCAAATTCCCCTCTTCTCATTTGTTCTGATATAACAGATACTGATTTAGATATAACTCTCTTAAATCTCTTTGAAAAGTACTTATATTTATTAGTGCTATTTAATATAGATCCGCTATCTTCTTTTAACTTAGTATCAATTAATTCAGACACTATATTTTTGCACTTTACCATATCAAGATCTGACCACGCAATCTTTTCTTTCTTTACTTTATTAGTAAATGAATCTAAAATATCATGTACAAATGATCCTAAATCAGGTGGAGTAAATTCATATACCTTACGATTTTTAGCCTTCAATCCATATTGAATGAAATATGAAAATGGACATTCTGCATACTTCTCCAATCTAGACACACTAAAGGATAACTTTCCTAAATCATTTTTATAAAGGGAAAGTAATTTATTTCTAGACACCTTTTCTCCTGTGTTAGAATATCTAAGCCCTTTAAATGTATTTTCTATTTTCCATTTAAAATCTTCATTTTCTTTAAACCAATTATATACTTCTCCCCAATACTCCTCATCTATCTCTTCATCCTCTAGCTCTCTTCTTAATGCAAATATTAATTCATTAAAAGTTGGTATTGGAGAAATAACTTTATTAAAATGATCATTTCTTTTGCTTAAATCATATAAAGAACTTTCCTCAACTAAATTAGGCAATATTTTCTTTATTCTGGATATTATTATAGATGGTCTTAAAGATTTACCTTCAAAGTCTGCCATAGGATATGATAGCATTAAATATTCACTGGCGATTGTTAATGCCGTATACACTACAAACTGCTCCTCAAAAGCTTTGCTTCTACCATCAGCTGCTAATACTACTCCAAACTCTTTAAGTTCAATTCTATCTCTATCTGATAGAATTCCCTCGTCTTTATGTGCAGCTGGCAATATCCCATCATTAATTCCAACTATATATAATGCCTTTACTTCTCTACCTTTTATTCTAGCTATATCTCCAACATTAACTTGGTCTAAAGCTACTGGTATAACACCTATTTCTTCATTTTCAAAACCAGAATTTAATATTTTAAAAAATTCAAAAGTATCTACTACATCAGATCCCATAACTTCTACAGCTTGATCTAATATATCTATTACTATAGATTCAACTTGTTTATATTCCTTCACCTTATCTTCTAGCTTTAATTCTTCAAATTTAATAATCCACTCATCTATTCTTTCAAAAGCTTTAACACTTAATAAAAACTCATATAGAGCTTTACATATATCTCTAACATTATGTTTACCTTCTATTAATTTATGGAATGATATAAGAGAATTTCTCACCTCTTCCATCACATTGAATATAGTGAGTTCTTCTTCAGTAGCACTATTTTCTATGCTTATATTTTTAAGTTTTTTAATCTCTTCTTCATTCCATTTATAACTCTTTATTCCATGTTCTAATACAAAGTTTTCTAATCTATCAATATCATAAGTATTAAAGCCTGTTAATCCGCTCTTTAAGTATTTAAATACACTTTCGTATGACCAATTTTTTAATAAAACTTCAAATGCAGAAGTTATTAAAATAATTAATGGGTTATTTAATAATTTTATTTTTTGATCCATAAAAAATGGTATTTCATAATCATTAAAAATAACAGAAATTATCTTGTTATAGTCCTCTATATTTCTGCACACCACAGATATATCTCTAAATCTATAATTTCTATCCCTTACTAATCTAATTATATCCTGAGCTACTTTTTCAATTTCATCATAGGTGTTATTTGCTTTGTATAATCTTACATCCTTATTTTTTCCCTTATAAGATTTAAATGGATATGTTATACAATACTTTTCTATATGAGCTAACTGTTCACTATTTTTAAATCTATATGGTAATTTAGAATTTAAATTAATAGGATTTAAATAACCTATATTATTTTCCTCCATTAACTTTAACAACCTATTTTCTGTATTTTCAATACTACTAAATACATTAGTTATATCTTCAACATCACTATTTTCTACTTTATCCATACAAAAAGTTATGTTAACCACTGATGTCTTAGAAAGTATCCTTATAATCTCTAATTGTTGAGGAGTAAATGTTGTAAATTCATCTATCCAAATTTCGCTATTTGCATAAATGTTATTATCTAACAACTTTTTAGCTAATAAAGTAAGCTCATCATCAGTATCTATATAAGAGCTGTGCATTTTTACATTAAACTCCTCGTATATTAAAGATAATTCTCTTATCTTTTCAACTAATTCATTATCATCTATTTTATCTGTTAAATCTTTTAAAGCATCTATATCTATATTATATTTTTTAAATTCAGTAATTAATTCAGATATTATATTATTAAAGCCTTGTTCTCTAGACATTTTTTTAAAATAGCTTAAATCATCTATCTTTTCATTTAATACTTTGTTAATTAACATATGCTTACCAGTGTCTTTTATAATTTGTTTTACTCTTCCACCACATTCTTCAAATACCTTTTGACACATAGTTCTAAAGCTCAATACATGAGTATTTAAAAATGCTCTTTCACCTATATTATTTAAAACCTTATTTTCAGTAGTAAAAGTATACTGTTCTGGAACTAATAATATTATTTTCTTTTCTTTATCTAAATCTATTAACTTTTTTATCTGATTTATACAAAATGAACTCTTTCCACTACCTGCTCTTCCATAAATAAACCTTATACTCATAATTACTCCTATATTTTTATTTAATAATTTATAAAGCCCTCTGTTTTTTTAGAATGCCCATAATTATTATGTCTGTATACTTTCCATCTATATAATATATAGCTTTTCTTATTTTCTCTTCAATAAACCCACACTTCTTATAACATTTTATAGCTCTTATATTTTCTGCCGCAACCTCTAATTGTATTCTTTTTGCATTTAAATCATCAAACAAATACTTAATTAATGTCTTTATAGAATCCTCACCATACCCTCTGTTCCAATATTTTTTTCCTATAGTAATACCTATTGAATAAACATTGTTGCAATAATCATTTGGTTTATAAGTCATAAATCCTACTAAAACATTCTTCTTATTAATTATACTTACTGCTTTTCTTTTACATATGCTAACATTACTTGAATCTTCATCAATATGAATTTTTTTATCAATATCTAACATCTCATCATTATATTTTTTTACCTCATAATCGTTAGATAAATCAGATAATCGTTTAATATCGCTAGCTTGCATTAATCTCAAATAAACTTTTTCCCCTTTAAGCATAGTTCACCTTCTTAAGAATTACTTATATTATTATTATACTATCTCTAATAAAAATGCTGCATCATATTTGCAAATATTACTATCTAAATTCAAAAAAATATTTATAATCTATTTCTAACTTAAAATTAGAAAGTTAATTAATCCTGCAAATTATATAAACTCTATAATTTTATACAACAAAAAAACACCTAGTAAAAATACTAGGTGTTTTGGCGGAGAATCCGGGATTTGAACCCGGGCGCCAGTTGCCCGACCTACGCCCTTAGCAGGGGCGCCTCTTCAGCCACTTGAGTAATTCTCCATGTGCCTTCTAAATTAATTTTTATATAAAATTAATGGCGGAGAGATAGGGATTCGAACCCTAGGTACGCTCACACGCACGCCGGTTTTCAAGACCGGTGCCTTAAACCAACTCGACCATCTCTCCACAACTTACGAAGTTTATTATAACAACTAATATTTAATATGTCAATATAATTAAAAAAATTTAGTTATGATTTTTTAATTAAGTATAATTATATCTAATATAACGTAATCGATTTTTTATTCTTTAGGTTTTACTTCTTAATCCTTAAAAAATATATATTTAGAAATAACGTTGTTATTTCAACCTAAATTGTCAATTGTTCATTGTCAATTCAAAAATATATCCATAACCTTAAATTTCATCAGCCTTTCAAGCTTTAAAATTCTATAATTTCCTATACATAAAAAAACATCTAGTAAAAATACTAGATGTTTTGGCGGAGAATCCGGGATTTGAACCCGGGCGCCAGTTGCCCGACCTACGCCCTTAGCAGGGGCGCCTCTTCAGCCACTTGAGTAATTCTCCATGTGCCTTCTAAATAATTCTATATAAAAAAAAAGTGGCGGAGAGATAGGGATTCGAACCCTAGGTACGCTCACACGCACGCCGGTTTTCAAGACCGGTGCCTTAAACCAACTCGACCATCTCTCCGTGACTACATGAGTTATTATATCAACATATATATACTCTGTCAACATAATTTATTAAAAAATTTTATATTTTTATATAAATTATAATTTATGAATTTATACATCCCTCTAAATAATCTATTTTACTACATTTCATTAATTTATTAGATCTAAAATAAGCTTTATATGCTATCTTTATAATTATTTTACACTTGTAAAAACAGAATTTATTATAAGTTATAATATTAAACTAAAAACTTAATACTATTATAATGACTAATTTTTATTATAAAAATTTCATTCAATAAAAAGTAGCCTACATCAACTTACCGTGTCAATATAGACTACTTTATAATCTATCTTAAATTAATTATTTTATAAAATCTACGTTCATAAATCTTTTTATTGCTTCTGGAATTTCAACTGTTCCATCTTCTTTTTGGTAGTTTTCTAGTACTGCTGCTACAGTTCTACCTATCGCAACACCTGAGCCATTTAAAGTATGGATAAACTTAGGTTTATCTTTTGGTGTTTCTCTATATTTTATATTAGCTCTTCTAGCTTGGAAATCTTCAAAGTTAGAACAACTTGAAATTTCTACATATCTATTATAACTTGGCATCCAAACTTCTATATCGTATTTTAATGCTGCAGTAAATCCTAAATCACCTTTGCATATTCTAACTATTCTATAAGGTAATCCTAATCCTTGTAAAACTGATTCAGCATCTTCTACTAATTTATCTAATTCAGCATAAGAATCTTCTGGTTTACAGAACTTAACTAATTCTACTTTATTGAATTGATGTTGTCTTACAAGGCCTCTAGTATCTCTACCAGCTGATCCTGCTTCTGCTCTAAAACAAGCTGAATATGCTGCATGTTTTATTGGTAAAATATCACCACTTAAAACTTCATTTCTATACATATTTGTAACTGGTACTTCTGCTGTTGGTATTAAGAAGTATCCATTATTTTCTACTTTAAATGCATCTTCTTCAAATTTAGGTAATTGACCAGTTCCTGTCATACTATCTCTATTAACCATGTAAGGTGGTAATATTTCAGTATATCCATTTTCAGTAGTGTGTTTATCTAGGAAATAGTTTATTATTGATCTTTCTAATCTAGCTCCTAATCCCTTGTATACTGTAAATCTAGATCCAGCTACCTTTCCACCTCTTTCAAAGTCTAAGATATTAAGATCAGTTCCTAAATCCCAGTGAGCTTTAGGTTCGAAATTAAATTTAGTAGGTTCTCCCCATTTTTTAATTTCAACATTATCTTCATCAGTTTCTCCATCTGGAACTTCTGGATTTGGAATATTAGGGATTCTAAGCATTATGTATTCTATTCTCTCATTTATCTCATTTACTCTAGTATCGAAATTTTTAATTTCTTCTCCTAGTTTTCTCATATCATTCATTATTTCAGTAACATCTTCGCCAGCTTTTTTTAACTTAGGTATTTCTGCTGAAACTTGATTTCTTTTACTCTTTAAGCTTTCAACTTCAACTAATATTTTTCTTCTTTCTTCATCTAAAGTTACAATTTCATCTATAACTGCTACGTTAAAATCTTCTCCTCTATTTGATAATAATTTCTTTATTTCTTCTGGATTATTTCTTATTCTCTTTAAATCTAACATTATTATTCTCTCCTTTTAATTTTTTATATAAAAAAAGAGCCTTTCTCCCCTATAAAAGGGACGAAAAACTCCGCGTTGCCACCCTAATTAATAACATAAATGTTATTCACTCTAAAATTTAACGATATTACCGTACTGCTTAAATCACAGTCCCTCAAAGGTGGATTCACAATACATGAATATTAGTTTACACCAACCACTAACTCTCTAAAAATCATGATATTACTACTAGCCTTATCTAAGGTTTACATATTAACTTGTATTAAATATATTATATTAAAATGCTTATATTTGTCAATATATTATAAGTTTTTTTATATATTATTATCAATTTTTTTAGTACATATAATATCTATTCCCGTATTCATTATGTTTTTACATATTATATCACCAATATCTATAGGTGCACTAACATAAATTCTACTGAGAACTTTTGAAAATTCCCTCCATAATTCCTTTTCTATAGGATTATTGCTTTTTACAGAAACAACTTTATGATTGGGGCTTCCTTTTACTCTAACTAAACTAGTAAAAATATCCTTACTGCTCATAAATACATCTCCTAAATTCTATATTTCCTTAAATTCCTTAATTCTACTAGATACTATATTTGAATCTTTAGAGTCTTCCACTATATCTAAAATATTTTTATCCATTTCTCTTGCTAATATTTTTATTATCTTTATATCGCAATAAGCTCCATTACAATTTCCTCTACCAATACCAGTACGTCTCTTTACACCTTCAACAGTACGAGCACCTAAAGGTCTTCTAATACTATCAATTATTTCACCTTCAGATATATTGTTGCACACACACACTATATTACCATATCTTTTATCTAAAGAAATAACTTCATTTCTTTCTTCATTTGATAAATTCTTAAATCTATATACTTCTCTTCTTTTATCTATATAATCTTTTTTTCTAATAATATTTAAATTATCCTTTAAAGTATTTTTTATCTTAAGGGCAATAGCTGGGGCAATAGTAATTTTACCATAGTGAGTTCCTGTAATCTTTATATATCCATTATCTAACTTACTATCATCTATTATCATTATATCTTTATTATATACTTCTGCAAACATATTACTCACAAAATCCTTTTTACCTTCAGGAAATATACTTGCAGACATATCAATTCCCTCTTCTAAAGATAAAATATGATTACTTTTTATTCCTATTAAATTACCATTTTGTAATTTAGGATTATTTATAACAAAAGTCGTATCATCTATATCGTCTATAAGAATTGTTTTTAATTTGTCTTCTGATTTATTTTCAAACATTATATAGTTCATATTTTTATAATCATATTCCTCTTGAATATGATTAAAAGATATTTCATCAGGTATTGTATTAACTACAACTTTACAAGTAAACTTATTTTTATTAGTAGTTACCTTGAAACCACTAACAAGACTTTGAATATCAATTACTTCTTCTTCTAATTTAAAGTTTACTCCATTATCAGCAGCAACTTCAGCATAAGATATCGCTAGATCATATGGAGAAATAACTGCTACATTTTCAGAATATAGTGCCTTATTAACTTCTATATTTAAGTTAGGCTCAATCTTATAAAGAAGTTCTTTATCATTCTCTATTAAATGAACACCTTCTATATCTCTTTTTTTAGCTCTTCTATACATAATGTCTAATTTATAATCTTGATTATTATTAGATGTTATTCTCAAAGCTCCTGTTTTTTCATATGATACATTAAACTTTTTGCAATGTTCTTCAATTAATCTTCTACCTATGCTTTCAAGCCTTGCCATCATATCATTAGAAGTTTCTGACCCATCATAAATAACAGCTGTATTTATGAAAGATATGTCATCTGCTACATCATAATCCTTTTCTATTAATGCTATATTAATATTATATTTTGATAATTGATAAGCTACAGCACATCCTACTATACCTCCACCTAAAATAAGTACGTCATAATCCATATATACTTTCCTCCTAATCAGATACTATAAATCCATTTTCTTTTAATTCATTTATAATACTATTTATATCTTCTTGAGTATCTGCTGATATAGTATGAATGTGTACACCATTAGTTAACACAGATAACAATCTACCTTCTTGCTTCTTATATTTTTCTGCAAATTTATTTAACTCATTATAATTCTTAATCATTAACATCCCTCTTATTTCTCCATACAAAGGATGCTCTACTATAACATCTTCAATAGTACCACCATACTTAATAACTATACTCATTTCATTAATTAACTCTTCTTCTTTATGATTTACAGCTATTATAGCTTTTATTTTATTTAATTCCTTATTAATAATATATCCATCAGGAGTAGCCATTATATTATTTCCTTTAGCTCTAAGTATAGCTATATCTCTTACTATTATTTGTCTTGTTACTCCATATTTCTTTGCTATTTCAATTCCTTTTAGTGGAATTTTGCTTTGAATTAAACTTTTAAGTATGTTTTCTCTTCTCTCAATAGAATTCATAAGATTTTACCCTCCATAGTTTAATTATGTTTACTTAAACTTAATTTCTACTATCACATATATTTAATATCTTTAAATATAAATTATATTCAATTAATTCTAAATTTTTATGATGATTTTCTATGCAATACAATATTTCCTTATCTTTAAAGTTTATATTTTCTAATAATTCTTTACCAATTGCAGGATGATTATAATATTTAGTTATTCTACCATATTTATTATACTTTAAAAAGTTACCCATAGTAACTTTATTTATAATTACTACTGTCCCTTTTTCAATTATATTTAATGAAATTTTCACCTTACCTATATCATGTAACAATGCACATTTAGCCATTTTAAATTCATCTACAGTATCATAATCTTTTCCCATAAGAATTGCTTCTTTGCATACTCTAAATGAATGAATTCTGTCCGGTTTACTTAATTTCATAAATAAATTTTTTTCTTCTATACTTAAATATCTATTTATAAAATCAATATCATCATCTTCAAAGTAAGATAGCACCCCTAAAATAAATTGTTTTATTCTATATAACATAATTTGTTTCTCCTAATAAAAGTTAGATACTTTTAATTATAACAAAAAAAGCTATGAATTAACTTCATAGCTTTTAAATAAATGGTGGAGATAAAGAGATTCGAACTCTTGACCCCCTGCGTGCAAGGCAGGTGCTCTCCCAACTGAGCTATACCCCCAAAATGGTGGACCTTCAGGGACTCGAACCCCGGACCTACCGGTTATGAGCCGGTTGCTCTAACCAACTGAGCTAAAGATCCCTTACCTGGCAACGTCCTAATCTCCCACACAGTCTCCCGTGCAGTACCTTCGGCGCTATAGATCTTAACTGTCCTGTTCGGAATGGAAAGGAGTGTTACTTCTATGCCATCATCACCAGATTCGGATTGAAAGAAAGTTCTTTCAAAAATGCACATAAAATGTATATAACAATTATTTTTTTGGCAAGCCCTCGACCTATTAGTATCAGTCAGCTAAATATGTTGCCACACTTACACCTCTGGCCTATCAACCCTGTAGTCTTTAAGGGGGCTTACTAGCTTACGCTATGGGAAATCTCATCTTGAAGGAGGCTTCACGCTTAGATGCTTTTAGCGTTTATCCCGTCCCGGCCTTGCCC
>NZ_JAMQIF010000037.1:0-439 GCF_023845855.1 Clostridium sp. ZBS2 | reverse complement strand
AAACTCATTTAAGAAACTCATTAACAAACTGAAATTTAAGGTCTTAAATCTCTATAAACTCTACAGAATTACCATGCTGTTTAATTATCCTCACTAAATCCACTACATTCAACCATATTGTTGCTGTATTTTCATTTGGGTGAATCCCTATAAGACTTTCATTAAATGTATTATCTAATATTACCTTTACTTTTCGCTCATCATCATTGATTATACCTAAAGGTGTTACAGAACCCTTAGAAAGCCCTAAAATAGAATTTAGATCGTTTTCAGAAGCAAAACTAAGAGGCCTTGAACAAATTTTCTCTTTTAACTTTTTTAAGTTAACCTTCTTTTCATTCCTGATAACCAATAGATAATAATTACGTTTTTTATCATCTCTAACAAATAGATTCTTTGCTATAACATCGGTGTCAGGCAAGTTAAGTTCCATCATCTC
>NZ_JAMQIF010000036.1:0-11529 GCF_023845855.1 Clostridium sp. ZBS2 | reverse complement strand
ATTTTCAAAGACCAAATTTTTATCGTTGACTTTCTTGTCAACTTTTGTTTTATTGTGTCACCCTTAAGCGACTTCCTTAGTATATCACCTAAGTTTTTTCATGTCAACAAGTTTTTTTAATGAGTTTGAAATTTTATTTCTAACTTATTTTTTACTTGTTGGTCGCATCTCTCAGCGACGAGTTTTATAATACCATCTCAAAAAACAATTGTCAACAGTATTTTAAAAGTTTTTTATTATTTTAATAAAAAATGCCTATATGCTAAACAGTTTTTATACTACAAAGCTTATAGGCATAATTATTTATATATTAACACTATGTTTAAACAGAGCATTTTTAAAGATATTCTTTTTTCATAACTACTAGAGGATATAAACTAGATCCTATAAGTTTTTCTCCCTCTTTAACCTTTATTCCCTTATCTGTAATTACACTATCTAATAAAGTGTTATCTTCTATAATACTATCTTGCATTACTACACAATTTTTCAACTTTGCATCCTTACCTACAAAAACTCTTCTTCCTATAACACAATTTTCTACCTCGCCTTCTATATAACATCCATTAGCTATTATAGAATTCTTAACATTACTAGTGTCTGTATAATGTGTTGGCGCCTCATCTTTTGCTTTCGTATATATTCCTCTATCTTCTCTGAATATTTCCTTACTTATCTTTCTATTTAATAATTTCATATTGCTATCGTATAATGTTTTTATAGAATTTATACAATTTAATTCGCCATCAAATTTATATGCCCCTACTCTTAAACTGTCTAAATTATCATGTATAAAGCTTTTAACTTTTTTATACATTCCACTAACTAAGCAATCTTGGACTATATCTATAAATAAGCTAGTTTTTAATACATAAACTTCCATGCCTATATTAATGTTATTATCTCTACCTACATTTTCACCAATGCTTACAACTTCATCTAAATCATCAAAGTTTAAAACATCACATCCTACAAATGAGTTTTTACCATTGTTTATTTTTTTATATACCATTGTTATATCTTGTCCACTCTTTTTGTGATAATCAATTACTTTTTGATAATCTATATTACAAAGCATATAAGATGGAGTTAATAACAAATATTCCTTATGACTACGCTTAAAAAACTCTATATTTTCTGAAAAATTATGAACATCTTCATATACTGGATCTACTTCACAAAAATTAAATACTCTTAATCCATTTTGATTTCTGTGTAAATCCCATGGTCTACCATTAGTTAAATGATCAATTAGCGATCTAGACTTATTTTTTGTAAAAATTCCAATACTCTCTATACCTGAATTTGTCATATTTGATAATACGAAATCTATAATTCTATATCTTCCTGCTATAGGGACTGATGCAAGTGGTCTATTTATTACTAGTTCTCCCATTTTTGTTTCATTTTCATCTAAATTTATTATTCCAACACAATCATTCATCTCTTTTTCCCTCAACTTTCCTTATACCGCCTTGCTATTTTTCATGATACTACCCATTTTTACCTCTTCTTTGGCAGCAACAATTTCAATTTCATCACCTGTGCCTATTACACAGTCTTTCCTTATCACAGCATCATTTCCAATTATAGCTTTTTCAATTATCACATTATCCCCTATTTTAGCGTTTGTCATAATAACAGAGTCTTTTATTACTGTATTTTTACCAACTTGTACACCTTGGAATAAAACAGAATTTTGTACTGTTCCATTAACAGTGCATCCTTCAACTATAAGTGAATTAGTAACCTTAGCATTTTCTCCTATATATTGTGCTGGTCTTACTGGATTTGTTGAATATATTCTCCAATCTTGATCATGCAAATTAAGTTCATTATCAGATTTTAACAAGTCCATATTTGCTTGCCAAAGGCTTTCAATAGTTCCAACATCTTTCCAATATCCTTCAAATGGATAAGCAACCATTTTACCACCGTCATTTAACATTGATGGTATTATATCTTTACCAAAGTCATTGCTTGAACTTTTATTAGCTTCATCATTTCTTAAATATTTCTTTAATGTTTTCCAATTAAATATATATATACCCATAGAAGCTAAATTACTTTTAGGTATTTTAGGTTTTTCCTCAAATTCATATATGGACATATCATCTCTAGTGTTCATTATTCCAAAACGACTAGCTTCATTTACTGGAACTTCAATTACTCCAATAGTGGCATCTGCATTCTTTTCCTTATGAAATTCTAACATTTTTGTATAATTCATTTTATATATATGATCACCTGATAGTATAAGTACATACTCTGGATCATACCTGTCAACAAATTCTATATTTTGATAAATTGCATTTGCTGTTCCTTTATACCAATTTCCACCCTTTTCTTCTTGATATGGTGGCAATATGCTTACTCCACTATCTTTTCTATCTAAATCCCAAGGTAAACCTATTCCTATGTGTGCATTTAATTCTAAAGGCTTATATTGTGTCAAAACCCCCACTGTATAAATCCCTGAATTTGCACAATTACTCAAAGGAAAATCAATTATTCTATACTTTCCTCCAAATGGCACTGCTGGCTTAGCTAACTTCTTGGTCAATACTCCTAATCTTGAGCCTTGTCCCCCCGCTAATATCATAGCCACAATTTCAGTATTTCCCATAAATATCTCCTCTCTTTTTCCCCTTAAATTATCATGTATTCACGACATAACTCTTATAAATCTTCTTTAAACAAAGCATCCATTTTAATTTACATATTTATTTAGATAATATTAAAAAATTATATGGTGATAAGTTGATATCAGCCTTATCAAAATCTATAGTTTTATTACTAAATAATTCGCTATATACACCTTCAAATTCAAATTTATTTAAGTTTTTATGCAAGCCTGAATTATTTAATACTACTATTATGTTTTTTCCTTCATATGTTCTTTTTAATATACATATGTTCACATCCATATCAAATATTTTTAAATTACCTTTTCTCAAAACCTCTTCATTTTTTCTTATATTTATTATCTTAGAGTAAAATTTTAATATCTCTTGATTTTCATTATTCCATGGATAAGCCTTTCTATTTTCAGGATCTTTTCCACCCTTTAACCCAGCTTCATCTCCATAATAAATTACCGGTACTCCTGGCAATGTCATTTGAAAAACTATCATTAATTTAAGTAAATATAAATTTCCATCTAATATTGTTAAAATTCTTTCAGTATCATGTGTACCTATAACATTCATATTAGAATTAAAAATTTCTCTTGGATAATTCTCATACAAAGACATTATTCTCTTTTTTAGTTTCTCAGAAGTTATATACCCTTTAACAAAATTTATTAAACATTCTCTTAACGGATAATTAGTAACTGAATCTAATTCTTTGCCAAATAAATATTTTCTTCGTTTTGAATAACTTATTTTATTAGAAGCATCATCCCAAACCTCTCCTATAAGTACGCTATCATTATTAATTTCCTTCATTCTTTTTTTAAAAATCTCTATAAATTTATCTGGTAATTCATCAGCAACATTTAGTCTCCATCCACTCGCACCCAAATTCATCCATTTTTCCATTATAGAGCCTTTTTTATTTACTATATAGTCTAGATAACTCTCTTCAAGTTCATTTACATTAGGTCTATTATCTATACCCCACCAAGATTGATATTGATAAGGATAAGTTATGAATTTATACCACTTGTAATACTTTGAATTAGGGGACTGATATGCACCAACTTCATCATAATTTCCATACTTGTTAAAATATCTACTATCAGATCCAGTGTTACTGAATACTCCATCTAATATAATTCTTATTCCTTTGCTTCGTGCTATATTACATAATTTTGAAAATTCTTCGTTAGTTCCAAACATTTCATCTATAACTTCATAATCACCAACATCATATTTGTGACAACTAGATGATTTAAATATTGGACTTAAATATATGATATTAGCACCTAAAGATTTTATATAATCTAATTTTTTTATTATTCCTTTTAAATTTCCACCATAAAAATCCCATCTTGAAATTCTTCCCATATTATCTTTTATATACATTGGCTCATCATTCCATGTAGCATATAAAAAAGAATTTTTCTTTGGTTTATTTATGCTGTTATCTTCATTTCCATTGCAAAATCTATCAACAAATATCTGATATATAACACCATCTTTATACCACTTAGGCACATCAATTTTTTCATATACAGTTACTTCATATGGCAAAGGATCATTATTATATACTTGTCCTTCGCCGCCTAATTTTTCATCATTATTTCCATAATAAATTCTCTTATAACCATCTATTAAAATAAAATAATATCTTAGCAGTCCTGTTTTATTAGATGTATCTATTTCTACTGAGTATTTATAGTTTCCATCATTTAAATATTCTTTTTGCATTTCCAATAAACTACTCTCATTATTAAAATCAGTTAATTCAAGAGCTACTAATAAATCTCTATTGACTATAATTGATAGTTTTATAGCTCTACCAATTTCAACTGCTCCAAAAGGTTTTTTAAAATTCTTATCTTGAGAATTGTATCTCACTTTTGTTTTATCCATAAATTAGCCCTTCCTATAAGGCACATTCAAATAAATAACAAGTCAAAGATGCGACGGATATTTTGTGAAATACAATGACTTGGGTTCTGCTAATAGTTGTACTATTAGTAGGTTCCAAGGAAGAAGTAGTTCACAAAATAAACTAGCATGCTGACTAGTTATTTATTTTTATATGCCTAAGTTCTTGTAAATAACTTCTGATCCCCAAATTCCAGTTGCATATTGTTCAATAGTTCTATCAGATGAAAATATTCCTGAATGTGATATATTTATTCCACATATCTTATTCCACATATCTTTATCTCTATAAAGAACGTCTATCTTATCTTGTGCCTTTAAATAAGAATCAAAGTCTTTTAATACAAAAAATTCATCATTATACGTTATTAAATTTTGATATAAAGTTTTAAATCTTTGCTTATCATTATGGTATTTCCCATTAGTTAAATCATTAATAACATTCTTAATTCTTGAATTATGATTATACATTTCTAACGAACTATATCCTCCATTTTTGTAATAACTTAATACTTCGTCTGCTTCTAATCCAAAAATAACTATATTGTCTTCTCCAACTTCATCTTTAATCTCTATATTTGCTCCATCAAGTGTTGCTACTGTAATAGCTCCATTCATCATAAATTTCATATTTGAAGTTCCTGAAGCTTCTTTAGTTGTTGTTGAAATTTGCTCACTTACATCCGCCCCTGGAACAATTTCTTCAGCTAAAGATACATCATAGTTTTCCATAAATACTACTTTCATTTTCTTATTAACTCTTGGATCATTATTTACTTTACTTGCAATATTATTTATAAGTTCGATAATGGTTTTGGCTAAATAATATCCTGGTGCAGCCTTTCCACCAAATATAAATGTTCTTGGGTAAATATCTAAATTAGGATTATCAAGTAATTTATTATATAAGTCCATTATTCTTAAACAATTTAAAGTTTGTCTTTTATATGCATGTATTCTCTTTACTTGAACGTCAAATATAGAATTAGGATCAACTATAATGCCTTCATTGTCTAATATTGTCTTTGCAAGTTTTTTCTTATTTTCGAGCTTTATCTTTCCTAGCTCATCTAAAACACTCTTATCATCTAAATGTTTTTGAAAGTTTTCTAAATCTAGTGGATGTTTTATGAACCCATCACCTATGGTGTCTGAAAGTAACTTTGTTAAATTAGGATTACATTTTAATAACCATCTTCTATGAGTTATACCATTTGTTTTATTATTAAATTTATTAGGATACAAATAGTAAAAATCTTTCATTTCCTTTTTCTTTAATATTTCAGTATGAAGTTTTGCTACCCCATTAATACTGTGACTGCCTACTATAGCAAGATGAGCCATTCTTATTTGTCCTTCTCCGATTATAGCCATCTTTGATATTTTATTTTCTTGTCCAGAAAATTTAACTTTTAGCTCTTCACAATATCTTCTGTTTATTTCTTCAACTATCATAAATATTCTAGGAAGCAATTTTTTAAACATATCTACAGGCCATTTCTCTAAAGCCTCTGATAAAATAGTATGATTCGTATAAGATATTGTATTTTCAGTTATTCTCCATGCATCATCCCAAGTTAATTCTTCTTCATCTAACAATATTCTCATAAGTTCTGGTATAGCAAGTGTTGGGTGAGTATCATTTATATGAATAGCTATTTTTTCTGCAAATTCCGGTATCTCTCCCCCGTGCTTTTTAAAATGTCTTATTATACTTTGTATACCAGCGGAAACAAAGAAATATTGTTGTTTTAATCTAAGAATCTTTCCTTCATAAAATGAATCTTCTGGATAAAGAACCTGTGATATAGCTTCAACTGAATTCTTATATTGAATAGCCTGTAAAAAATCACCTCTATTGAATGAAGAAAAATCAAATTCATTTGATAATGCTTCTGCGCTCCAAAGTCTTAAGGTATTAACTATATCGTTTTTATATCCAACAACTGGTGTATCATAAGGTATTGCCAAGATTGGTTCATAATTTACATGTACGAAATTTAACCTTCCATTACGTTCTTCTACTTTAATTTCTCCACCAAATTTAACAATTTCAGATTTATTAGTTTTTCTTTTTTCCCATACATTGCCTTCTTTTAACCAATTATCAGATACTTCAACTTGCTTTCCATCAATAATTTTTTGTTCAAAGAAACCGTATTTATATCTAATTCCACATCCATGACCAGGCATGTTTAATGATGCCATTGAATCTAAGAAACATGCAGCAAGTCTTCCTAATCCTCCATTACCAAGTCCTTGATCTTCCTCTAGATTTTCTAAGTCTTTCAAATTTATATTAAGTTCTTCTAAAGCTTCTTTACAAATATCTCTTATTCCAATATTTAATAAAGAATTACCCAACAATCTTCCAAGTAAAAATTCCATTGAAAAATAATAAACTTGTTTTTCACCTGTTTTATTATATTTTTTGTTTGTTTTAAGCCATGTCCTAGTTACATAATCTCTTACCAAACTTCCTAAAGCTTCGTATTTTTGTTGGTTCGTTCCTTCCTTTAGTTCTATTCCGTGCATTTCTAAGAATTTGTTTACATATGCTTTTTTGAATGCTTTTTTATCCATTTCTATCATCATTACCCCTCCTTTAGAAAAATTATTAGATTATCTATAGCTTAATTCTTTGTACATATTTAAATATTCATCTGCTGACTTGCTCCAACTATTATTAGAATTCATAGCATTTTTCACAAGGTTTGACCACTTGTTTTTATCATAATAAATCTTTAAAGCGTACTCTATTATATGGAGTAATTCATCTGCGTTGTAATTATAAAAACTAAATCCATTTCCTTCACCTGTGTACTCATTGTAAGCTCTAATTGTATCTTTCAAGCCACCAGTTTCTCTTACTATTGGTATACTTCCGTATCTAAGAGCTATGAGTTGTCCTAAGCCACAAGGTTCAAATAATGATGGCATTAAAAACATATCTGATGCAGCATATGCTTTATGAGCCAAATTATTGTCAAATCTAATATTTGCTGAGACCTTATTTCCATATTTATAATCTAACCACTTAAAGTGATCTTCATAATGTTTATCTCCAGTTCCAACAATAACTAATTGAATATCATTTTGTAATAATCTCTCTGAAATATGCACTAATAAATCTAAACCTTTTTGACTTGTTAATCTTGTTACCATTGCAATCATAGGTATATTTTCATTAACGCTTAACCCTAGTTCTAACTGTAAATTTCTTTTATTTTCATATTTATCATTTATATTATTTACATCATAATTTTTATTTATTAAATTATCATTTTTAGGATTAAATTCATCGTAATCTATTCCATTTAATATTCCTCTTAACATATAGGATTTTTCTCTTAACAGCCAATCTAGTCTTTCTCCAAACTCAGGAGTTTTTATTTCTTCTGCATAGCTATAGCTAACAGTTGTTATCATATCTGAGTAATTTATAGCACCCTTCATAAATCCTACGCCATCATCAAATTTTAAATTAGTATTTGTATACTGTTCATAATCATATCCAAACAGTTCTGGTAATATAACTGGATCAAATATTCCTTGGAAAGCTATATTGTGAATTGAAAATACTGATTTTATATCCCAATAAAACATATCTTTTCTCATATATTCTAGTTTCAATAAAACTGGTATCATCCCAGTTTGCCAGTCATTACAATGAATTACATTTGGTTTCCAATCCAATTGTTTTATCATGTCTAGTACCGCTCTATCAAAAAATGCAAATCTTTCAGCATCATCATAATGACCATACATTCCACCTCTAGAAAAATAGTATTCATTATCCACAAAATAATAAATTACGCCATCATGTTCATATTCTAAGATTCCACAATATTGATTGCGCCATCCAACATCTACGTTAAACCACTTATTAAATCTAAGCTTATTTTTTAGTTCATGGTTTATTTCTTTATATTTAGGTATAACAACTCTAACATCTACACCTTTTCTTGCTAATTCCTTAGGTAACGCTCCAGCTACATCACCTAATCCCCCACTTTTTATAAACGGATGTGCTTCTGATGCTACAAATAAAACTCTCATACTTCTTCCCCCTAATTCACCAATGTTCTATTATTTTATATACTCAATTTTATCTAATAATTCTTCTCTATCTATTTCAGCTATTTCTGTTACCTTCTTCATAAAAGTTTTTTCTTCAATATCCTTGTATATAGATTTTATTTTTAATACTAATGTTGCCATAGGAGGTACCTTAATTTGTAATGAATATGGCTTATTATGATATTCTAATTTTTCTGATATTAATGTTTCCCCCATAACTTGTCCAGAACCACCATACTTGCTATCATCTGTATTAAATACTTCTTCATATTCACCTAAAAATGGAACTCCAATTTTATAGTCATAATATACAATTGGAGTAAAATTACTAATAAAAATTAAAGTATCATTGTCATCTTTACTTCTTCTTATAAACTCAAGTATACTTTGAGAATTATTATCTGCATCAATCCAGGTAAAACCTTTTTCATCATGATCTAATTCCCAAAGTGCTTTATTATCTATATAAAAATGATTTAAATCTTTGAAGAAAACTTGTGTCTGTCTATGCATATCATATTTATCTATTAAAAACCACTCTAATTCTTCATATTCTCTCCATTCTATAAATTGTCCAAATTCACATCCCATAAATAATAACTTTTTACCTGGGTGTCCCATCATGTAAGATGCAAACAATCTTAAGCCAGAAAACTTATTCCAATAATCTCCCCACATTTTATCAACCAATGACTTTTTACCATGTACTACTTCATCATGTGATATTGGTAATATAAAATTCTCTGAATAATTGTACATCATTGAAAAAGTTACTTTATCATGGTTGAATTTTCTATATATAGGATCTACTTTTATATATTCTAAAGTATCGTTCATCCATCCCATATTCCATTTAAAATTAAATCCTAATGATTCTCCATTATTAGATTTACTAACATTAGGCCATGATGTTGATTCCTCTGCAATCATTAATATATTAGAATCTTCCGCTTTAACAGCCTTGTTTAATTGTTTTAAGAACTCTATACCTTCTAAATTTGCATTTCCTCCAAATTGATTAGGCTCCCATTCACCTTCTTCTTTACCATAATCTAAGTAAAGAATACTTGATACAGCATCAACTCTAATTCCATCTATATGAAATTCTCTTATCCAATACAGAGCGTTTGATATTAAGTAACTACGAACTTCTGGTTTTCCTAAATCAAAATTACAAGTTCCCCAACCACAATTTTCTGATCTCCATTCTTCGCTATACTCATATGTTGTAGTTCCATCAAATTTATATAATCCGTGAGAATCCTTACAAAAATGACCTGGAACCCAATCAATTATTACACCTATTTCTTCATCATGTAGCTTTTCTATAAGCATTTTCAAACCATTAAAATCACCATATCTACTTGTTGGAGAATAATATCCCGTTCCTTGATATCCCCAAGAAGCATCTAATGGATGTTCTCCAAGTGGCATCAATTCAACGTAAGTATAACCCATATCTTTTAGATATTTTGGCAGCTCTACACTTAACTGCTCATATGTTAAAAATTCTCCATCTTCATTTCTTTTCCATGATCCTAGATGCATTTCGTATATATTCATTGGCATTTCATATATATTTAATTTATTTCTTCTATTAATCCATTTCTTATCATTCCATTTAAACTTATCTAATTCACATACTATTGATGCAGTATTAGGTCTAAGTTCACTTTGTATTGCATATGGATCGGATTTAAAATCTGATTGATTTCCTAATTCATCTATAAAGCAGTATTTATATTTACTACCATCATTTATATGTGGTAAAAATACGCTCCACAATCCATTTTCATCTAATTTTTCAAGTTTATAATTTTCATCTATTTTAAAATCATTAAAATCTCCAACTAAATAAGCCTCTTTTGCATTGGGAGCCCAAGTAGTAAACCTTACTCCTTTTTTTCTTTTTTCTGTTTTTATATGAGCGCCTAGAATCTTATAAGATTCATAGTTTTTCCCTTCATGAAATTTTTTAATATTCGTTTCATTTAGTTCATAAGAATTTGACTTTTTAGTACTACTTTTTACTTCTTTATTTTCACTGTTATTATTGCTTGAATTTGTTTCTGCTTTTATACTTGAGGCTTTTTTATTAGTAGTTCGATTTGATTTTTTAGACGAACTTATTTTTTTAGCAGCTTTAGTTATATCTTTTTCTGGATCTTTTAGTATTTCAGCTGTTTCTTCTAATATAATTTCTTTGGGTTCAGTATCTAATTCATAATCTATCTTCTTAGTATCAGCATTACTCAAGTTATCCCCTCCATTTACCTTATATCCATTTATTATATTTTTTACTATATTTAGTAATTTATCAAAGTTATCAATTGTTATTTTACCAAATTTTTGAATACAATTCATTAATTTTCATCATTGCTTAAATCTCATAAAACTACTTATATTTCAATTTTTCTTGTTTATTTTAAAAATTAAATTTCATTTTTTATGTTTATTTATAGTATTTTGTAAATTATTAATATAATATAGTTTAATAATTTAGAAGAACAAATTTATTCTAAACGTTTTCTTTAAAAACAAATGATTGATACCTATAATCTCAAATTCAAAATACTTCTAATTCAATACCTCTCACTTTTTTATCTTAATTTCAATACATCTTTAAACATAACTATTTCTTAATCTTTATTAGTTGAAATTATAGAAAGTACAGTATTAGTTAAAAATAACTAATACTGTACTTTAATAAGTCGTCTTAAAATTTTTACTTTAACAATAAAAAAATCTTATAAAATTTCTTACACTTGATACAAATATAACAATACAACGATATATTAAATATATAAGACTATCTTAAAGTTATAAAAAAACTTTATCTCTTATTTAAACATCACTTTAATATATTTTTATATACTAAAAAAGAGATAGTTGT